>JAJYPT010000070.1 GCA_021795135.1 Actinomycetes bacterium | reverse complement strand
AGGAAAAGCTGGACCTTTATTTTCTAGTAATTCACATAATTGGCGTCTCTGATCGAAAAGTAATTCAGAAGTTTTCACATATTAGACAACCGCCAAAGAGTCTTTATAGTTCCAATTATCAAAAAATATTAATACTTATTTCTTTATTTAATCTTCATCTAGTTTGAGAGCAGCTATAAAAGCTTCTTGAGGTACTTCTACTCTTCCTATATTTTTCATCCTTTTTTTGCCTTCTTTTTGGCGCTCTAGAAGTTTCCTCTTTCTTGTAATGTCGCCTCCATAGCACTTGGCTAGAACATCTTTACGCTTAGCTTTTACAGTTTCTCTTGATATAATGCGCCCACCTACAGCTGCTTGAATGGGAACATCAAATAGCTGACGAGGAATAAGTTCTTTTAGCTTATGTGCCATTTTTCTACCATATTCTTCAGCCTTAGAACGATGAATTATGGCAGAAAAAGCATCAACTGGAACCCCATTTAGTAATACATCAACTTTAACTAAATCTGATTCTTGGTAACCATCTGGTTCATAGTCTAAACTTGCATAACCTTTTGTTCTGCTTTTGAGATGATCAAAAAAATCCATGACAACTTCAGCTAAAGGCATTTTATAAGAAAGCTCTAATCGTTCAGGAGAAAGATATTCCATCTTAAACATATCTCCTCGCCTAGATTGACAAAGCTCCATTACAGCCCCTGTAAAATCAGTTGGAGTAATTATAGACAATTTCAAAATAGGTTCTTGGATTGAATCTTGCTTGGTCAACGCTGGCATATCTGAAGGATTATCTACTTCTATAGTTTGTCCTGTTTGCAAAAAAACTTTATAGACAACAGAAGGAGCAGTGGCTATCAAAGAAAGATTAAACTCTCTTTCCAGGCGCTCTCTAATAATTTCCATATGTAATAAACCTAAAAACCCACACCTAAAACCAAATCCTAAGGCTCCAGAGGTCTCAGGGTCATAAGTAAAACTAGAATCATTTAATCTTAATTTTTCTAATGCCTCTCTAAGATCAGAAAATTCATCTCCATCTACTGGATAAAGACCACAAAATACCATTGGCTTAGGGTCTCGATACCCTTCTAGAGCGGTGTCGGCTCGTTTGGAATATTCTGTTACAGTCTCTCCTGACTTAGCCTCTCCAACATCTTTGATACCTGAAATCAAATATCCTACTTCACCAGGCCCTAAAGTCTCTACAGGTGTTGGGACAGGTGTTCTTATACCCACTTCTTCAACTTCATGACTTGAATTTGCCTGCATAAACCAAAGCCTGCTACGAGAAGAAAGGGTTCCTTGCATAACCCTAAGAGAGCTAATCACGCCTCTGTATTGATCATAATAAGAATCAAATATCAAAGCTTTCAAAGCTGCGTCAGGATCTCCTTTTGGAGGAGGTATACGCTCTACTATAGCGTCTAAGAGTTGCGGGACACCTTCTCCGGTTTTGGCTGATATTTTTATAATTTCATCAGCTGGAATCCCTAAAACTTTTTCTATTTCACCAGCATATTTTTCAGGATCAGCCGCTGGGAGATCAATTTTGTTCAAAGCAGCTACTACCTCAAGATCATGCTCTAAGGCCAAATAACAATTAGCAAGAGTTTGGGCTTCTATACCTTGAGAAGCATCCACCAACAACACTACACCTTCACATGCGGCCAAACTTCTAGAAACTTCGTAACCAAAATCGACATGTCCGGGAGTATCTATAAGATGTAAAGTATTTTCTTTCCACTTTACTCTTACGTTTTGAGCCTTTATAGTAATTCCACGCTCACGTTCTATGTCCATAGAATCTAAATATTGAGCTCGCATATCTCTTGCATCAACAGCGCCGGTTAATTCTAATATCCGATCAGAAAGAGTAGATTTTCCATGATCGATATGAGCAATTATTGATAAGTTTCTAATAGAAGTCTGAAAGGACACTTTTTATTTACTGATTTTCCCTAGTCGCAACTGCTTCTGCAATTTGTCTTTTCATACGAGCCAATATTGCTCCCATTCCCCGCAAGCGCAATGAAGATATCGCTTCGGCTAAACCCATTTTAAGATAAAAATCATTAGGAGTAGATAAAATTTCATCAGCTGTGGCACCATTTAGCCCCTCAGCAAGAATAGCTGCAAATCCTCTAGTAGTTGGGGCTTCTTGAGGAACTAGGAAATATAGAGTTACAATATTGTTATCGTCAACTTCACTTTTCAAAAAGAATGGAGATTGACACTCAGGAACTTGTTCTAGCTCTTCTCGGTGTTCTTCCAAATAAGGAGGAAGAGGAGGTAGTTTTTTTGAGTATTCCAAAAGTGCCTGAATTTTTAGTTCTTTTGGTGCCCCATTAAAAAGTTGAACGATATGCTGAAGTCGTTCAGGTGTAGATGTAGGTGTCATTAATTTATCCTTCCATTAGGAAATTTTAAAATCCAGCCTATTTGATTTAAGAAATAAAGTCTCATAATTTACAAACAAGAAAGGATTGAGATGGGTACAGAATTAGATTCAACTCAAGAGCTTCAACAATATGCACATCCAGAACTACTAGTAACAACACAGTGGCTTAGCGAACATTTAAACGATCCACAAGTAGTGGTAGTCGAATCAGATGAAGATGTTTTACTATATGAAACAGGGCACATTCCAGGGGCAGTTAAAATAGATTGGCATACTGATCTAAATGATCCAATAACTAGAGATTACCTTACTGGAGAACAGTTTTCTGAGTTGATGGCAAAAAAAGGTATAACTAGAGACTCTACTGTTGTTTTTTATGGTGACAACTTTAATTGGTGGGCTGCTTATGCTTTGTGGGTTTTTACTTTATTCGGCCATCCAGATGTCAGGCTGCTAAACGGAGGCAGACAAAAATGGATTCTTGAACAGCGTCCTCTTACAACAGAACCAACCCCCCGTCAACCTAGTCAATACCCCGTAGTGGAGCGCCAAGATAGAGAAATCAGAGCATTTAGAGATGACGTAATGTCTCATATTCAAAGCAATGGTCGTTTAGTAGATGTTAGATCACCTCAAGAATACAGTGGGGAACTTTTACATATGCCTGATTACCCTCAAGAAGGATCTCTACGAGGAGGTCACATTCGAGGAGCGGCCAGTATTCCTTGGAAACGAGCAGCGAACGAAGATGGAACTTTTCGTTCTGTAGAAGAACTAAAAAAAATATACGAACAAGAACAAGACCTCTCCAAAAAAGAAGACATCATAGTTTATTGTCGAATAGGAGAAAGATCTAGTCATACTTGGTTTGTACTTCATTACCTTTTAGGGTTTCCAAATATCAGAAATTATGATGGCTCTTGGACTGAATGGGGAAATCTAGTCAAAGCTCCTATCGAAAAGACTGTTTAACCTATAGATAAAGCTGATATCGGTATTGGAATATAATATCTTACACGGTGTTTATATTGATGCCATCCTTAGTCGTATGTAATCTATTCAAGCTAGTTGAGATAGTTATGTCTTGAATAAATTATTCTACCTGGGGGTAGATTCGACCTATAAGTCATAAATGATAGACTTTAAGCTTGACAAAAGGGGACTATATGACATCAAGTAGAATGACAGCTAGTAGGCTAGGGAACGAAGAGCACGGTCCCAAACGCCAAAAAGCTGGGAGAGTGTGCCTGGAACACGAATGCGGAACGGTTCTTTCAATCTATAACGACACTGATTTTTGCTTCAAACATCAACCAATGTCAGTTCCAAGAACCAGAGGAAGAAAAGTCGCCTAAGTAAAGTTTAGGTAATATTTCTCCCAAGACAAAAATGATCTTCCCCCTGCTCATCTTGTCTTGGGAGAAATTTGCTATTATATTAGCTTAGAGATCAAAGAATTATTACTAGGAGTACAGTGGCAAATATTGCAAGCCAGATTAAGCGTAATCGTCAGAACGAAAGACGTAGACTTAGGAATAAAGCTGGTCGTTCAGAATTAAAAACAAGAGTAAAAATAGCAATGAGAGATGCTCAGAGTCAAGTAGAAAACTCTGAAGAGTCTTTACGTCTCGCTTTTAAAAAACTAGATAAAGCTGCTTCAAAGGGACTTATTCACAAGAACCAAGCTGCTAATCGTAAATCCCGTTTAGCTAAAAGAATAAATGCTCTAACTTCAAAAAAAGATTAAACTTTTTTATAAATAGATCAAGATACTTATTTATTTGTAAATTTGTATCTTGATAACCCATATTTTAAAAACTATCTACTCATAGCACTCAAGCGTCCAACTAAGACTTCCAAAGTAAGTTGGTTCTCCCAGCCTTTTTCTCCTCGTAGATCAGCGTCTGCATCTGCAAGTAAAATAATTGCATCATGTATTTTGTCTTTGGATAGTTTTCTTGCCTGCAACATAGTTTTCTTAGCTGTAAAAGTACTCTTTGATCCTATAATCTTTGCTGCTTCATCTTCTGTCAAAACTCCTTTGTCCTCAAGACTCAACATAGATGAATAATGGCGATACAATATGGTCAATATTACTAGAGGATGTTTTTGACTATTTAGTAACCTTTGCAAAATCTCTAATGCTAAAGCAGGATTACCTCTATCAATAGCATCTGTTAGCTCCCAAGGTCCAACCCCTCCAGCAAGTCCCAAAAAAGGATCTATCTCAGAAAAACTTAGTAGAGCTTTTTCTCCATATCGTGCTTTTAGATTAGATAGAATTCCTTCCAATCTAGCTATATCATCTCCTAAGTGCTCTTCTAACTTCTCAACTGCAGCTGTTTCAATCCTAAGCTGAGACTCTTTTATTTTTTTCAAAAACCATGGACGTCGATTGCGCTTAGAAGGTACACCAGCTTCTATAATATAAACATTTTGTTCTTTCAATGCCCTAAGCAAGGGTGGCGTAATAGAGCCTGATCCAGAGACTAAGATGAGACAAGTGCTTGGAGAAGGATTTTTTAAATAGCTCAAAAGATCAGAGATGTCTTTTGAGCCTAAAAGACCTATCTCTTTTATTATCACATAACGGGTAAGATCAAAAAAAGGAGGGGTCTGACAAGCCTCTAATGCTAAATTCAATTCATTTTCTGCAATAGAAAAATTTTCTATCAAAGCATTGCTTTGAACAATTTGTTTCAATGTTGTACCTAAAGCAGAAGAGATCAAAACAGGATCTTCTCCTTTGATGAAATAGACATCGTGAGAGCGTTGAGTAGTTGACTTAGACATATGCTAGGTAGTATTTATTCACTTATAGGGTTGCTACTTAGAATGGCTTCAAGAGAATTGACTATGGCCCTTGTCCCTTTGACATCGTGACACCTTATGATCCTGCCTCCTCTTGATACCCCCAAAGAAGCAGCAGCCAAAGAAGCTACCCTTCGGCTTTTGATATCTAGGTTTAATAATTCGCCAATAAAATCTTTATTAGAAGTTGCAAGCAATAAAGGAAATCCTAATTCTGAAAAAATATTACTATTTCTCAACAGTTCTAAGGAGTGCTGAGTATTTTTACCTAAATCTAATCCAGGATCTATGACAATACTAGCTGGATCAATTCCCACCTCTAAAGCTTGAGATGTTTTTTCAATCAAAAAAGACTTAACTTGTTCTAATAAATTATCATAATGGGGATTGACATCTTTTATCCTAGGACCAAGACGTATATGGGTAGCTACCACACCTGCTTCAGCTTCAGCTGCTACTTTTAGATAGTTAGGATCTTGAAAACCACTTATGTCATTTCCAAGAACTGCTCCTACTTTGAAACTTTCTTCGGCTACTTTTGAATTCCAAGTATCTACAGATATTGCAACATCAAAACGAAGAGATAGTTCCTGGACAGCAAAAACTACTCTGTCTATTTCTTCAGATTCACTAACTGGGTCTCCAACTCCAGCCTTTACACCCCCAACATCTAATATGTCTGCTCCTTGGGTGACTAAAGTTTCAGCTTTTTTAAAAAATAGATCTAAATCAAAATAAGATCCCTTGTCAAAAAAAGAATCAGGCGTTCTATTTAAAATACCCATTACTAAAGCCCGATTGGTAATATCAAAATTGTATTTACCTAACTTTAAAAATTTAGACTGAACCATTGCTAGAACAATTGAGAAGTCAATTGACGCCTATAATAAGAAGTTTTTGGATTTTCAGGACCCATTGCATCTAAAATATCTAAATATTGTTGCCTAGCGGAGGGATCTTGTTTAACTTTAGTCAACAAATCATCTAGTTGAGATTCAAGATTTTGATTTTTTATAGCTTGAGAACCACCAAGTTTTAAAATAGCTGTGATTCTTTTACTTTCTGGGGTTTGAGGAACTTTTGAAATAACTTCTAAAGCTTGTTCGTCTTGGCCTTTTTCCATAAGCAATTGAGCCAACAAAATACCAGCTTGAGTATTTTGACTATCAATTTCTAACGCCTTGCGCAAAGAGGCTTCATCCCCTAGTGCTATCAAATTATCAATTTCTGATGGTTCGGTATCCAAAGTGGCTATAAATTGGGAAACAGCATGTTCTGGCAATGCGCCTGTAAAACTATCAACAACTTTGCGATCTTTGATTGCAAATACCGAAGGAATAGATTGGACTTTGAAAGCGTTAGATATAGCAGGGTTTTCATCAACGTTTACCTTAACTAGTTCTACCCTACCTTTGGTTTGGTCGATGACTTTTTCTAAAATAGGACCTAAAGTACGACAAGGCCCACACCATGGGGCCCAAAGGTCAATTACAACTGGAACTTGGGTAGAACGTTCAAGAACTTCTTTTTCGAATGTGGCATCTGTAACATCTATCATAATTATAACAAACCCTTTCAAGGAGGTTTAAATTTCCACTATGGATCGCTCCTTATATGAACTTAAATCTAAGCCGTTACTAAAAGAGCCTATATTGATTACATCTTTTCAGGGATGGATTGATGCAGGATTAGCAGCATCAGGCGCAATGACTGAACTTCTTGCACAAACCCCAACTGAGGTTTTAGCCACTTTTAATACTGATGAGCTTTTAGATTATCGCACCCGTAGACCTACTATGCGTATAGATGATGGTATCAGTGATGAATTAGAATGGCCTAACATAGAATTGCGCTGGGGAAGGCATTTTTCTGGACAAGATGTTTTACTACTCATTGGACCAGAACCAGATTTTCGTTGGAAAGGTTTCATAGAAACAATAGTTGATCTCCTAAGACGCTTAGATGTAAAACTAGCTATCAGTCTAGGAGCTTTTCCAGCTCCTGTGCCACACACAAGAAATGTAAAATTAGCAGCTACAGCACCCAGTTTGAGTGCTGTTGAATCAATTGGAGTGCTTCCGGGCACTATAGAAGTACCAGCTGGTATAGAAAGTGCTCTAAATGAGCGTTTAAATGCTAATAATATTACAGCTATAGGACTATGGGCTCGGGTTCCTCATTATGTTTCCACTATGGCATTTCCTGCAGCCAGTATTGCTTTGTTGGAAGGAATTACCAAACTAAGTAAACTTCCAATTGATCTTTCTGAATTGAAAGAAATGTCAAAAGAAACAACCAAAAAAGTTAACTCTTTGATTGAAAATAATGATGAACACAATGAAATGATTCATCAACTCGAAATAAGTTCAGATTCTTTAGAAACTGAACTAAATATTTCTAACTTACCCTCTGGAGATGAACTCGCAGACGAACTAGAGCGCTTTTTGAGAGGAGAAATTTGAATACTTCCACGACTTAAGTCGTGGAAGTATTCAAATTAGCAAGATTTGGGTTCAAATTTAGATTTATTACTGTCATGTATTTTTGACTAAAATATTTAGGCTTAGCCCAGACAAAAATAGTACTACTTCGACCAAAATTTACCTTATTGTGAATGCTTATAAGTGGATCTTGATTTGAGACAATTTTGAAAAGTTCCAATTGAATAGCCCCATTCTGGCAAAGTTATTAAGACTCGGCTTTGGGCTTAGAGCTACTCGCATTTTAGCTGGAATATCGAAGCTTGTTTTCCTACTTTTTTTACCTGGATTAGAAAAACCTAATTAGCCCTAACTAACACAGAAAATAATTATTTTAAAATCTGAGTTTTTGAGTACTAATAATATATGCTTGGCAAAGTATTTCTCTTTGTTAGAAGGTCACTAGACCATAACTACGTTCTTGAACTTAGCTATTTGGGAGCCTATCTTAAATAGTTCGGCACAAAAACTAAAGGCTAAGCTTTTCACCTACCCCACTTTGATAATAAATCAGATAAAGCTAATTCTGTTAATAGGCCAAAATATAACAAAAGCTTGTCCTATGAAATAAGATTTTGGAACCGGACCAAAAAACCTGCTATCTAAAGAATTACTCCTGTTATCTCCAAGCAAAAAATACTGATGCGGAGGAATTTTTTGTGTTCGGATTCCCCGTGTTAGAACTCCTTTAGGTAACCAAGGTTCTTTAAGTGGTTTTCCATTTATCATCACCTTACCGTTGGAACTACTAATGGTTTCTCCTGGTAATCCTATTACTCTTTTTACTAAGTCTTTTATTTTCGGGCCCCCAAGATCACCAGGAGTTTTTCTAAATACTACAATTTCACCTCTGTGAACCTTACTAAAATCAAAGGCCAGCTTATTTACCAATATCCTATCTCCAACCATCAAGGTTGGTTCCATAGATCCAGAAGGAATATAGTAGGCTTCAACCACATAGGTGCGTAATAAAAAAGCCGCTAAAATAGCAAATAAGAAAATAGATACCCATTCAGCTACTACAAAAGAAGGTTTCTTTTTTTTCTTTGTTTTATGAATTGTCGATGGAGT
>JAJYPT010000069.1 GCA_021795135.1 Actinomycetes bacterium | reverse complement strand
TTCCGATCTTCGCTAGGTCTTGTAATTTAGCTTCGTTGGTGACATCTATTTTCATCATAAGCAAAGGAAGTGGATCATCAGAATCGACCTTTATATGAGATGACTTTACATATGGATAGCTATTTATATCTTCTTGTAGGATCTGAGACAAAGCTGTAGATCTTAGGTAAGTGTTTCCTCTTTGGGTAGATTCAGAAGAAAGATTGATAAGTTTGAGAGGCATTTGAGATGAAATTTGACTCTTGATTAGGCGATATCCTAAATATGCTATCAATAGAGATACTACAGCTACTATAGGCCAAAATAAATTATGATTATGAGAAACAAAATTTGTAATTGTAAAAGAAAATAGACCCGAATTGGCAGCAGAGGAGCCAAAAAGAGCTTTACCTCTTGCTAATCCATAAACTCCAATTGCCAAAAAGGCCAATGAAAGTAATATAAAAATTATTCGATTAATTTTATCGTTAGTGCCCGTTTTCATATCAATCCTTATGAATTATTGGTCCGAGTACTTTTTACATTTATATTTATAGAAGGGTATTTCTCTAAAGGTATTTTTTCAAGATGATCTTTGAGAGTATTTCTTATAGGCATTGAAAGGTCTTTATATTTACGTCTATGAGTTGTAGCTACTACATTGGCTTTTTTTTCTGAAAGAGATACTTTTGCAGAAGCTATTCCATCCATATTTTGTATAACATTAGCTAAATATTTCTCAGCGCTAGATCTATGTAACTGCATCTGAACCGAAGTTTTGTCTACTTTTAAATTTATATAAGGATTTTTTCTGTGCTTTATTTCTAAGATTAGAAGAACTAGACCTAGTAGTAAAAGTATAAAAAAAGCTAATAAAGAAGGTCCTTTAGACCAAAAATGATTTTGGGAATACTTATACCAACTATGCCAGTGAAATAACCAGCTTTTATTTTCAGTCATTCCCAACACGATATTTATAACTGTTATTAGCCCAGCTATAAGCAGGACAAGACCTAATATTATGGCTAATATTCTATTTACTATTATCATTAGATCACTCTGGGAGGTGGGACGGGGGTGGGACGAATAAGATTAGAAACAGTTATTTCTATAGAAGAAATTTTTATTCGAGTCAATTCATATACTTTTGATTGAATATTATGGCGAATTAATGCACAAACTTGGGCTATAGGTTCTGGATAATACATGGCTATAGTCAAAGCAAGTGAAGTGTTTTGTAAGGGAGAAGCTATAGAGATTTTTGAAACTTCAGCTCCTCCCAATAAAGCACAATCTTTTACTTGTGCTACTGCTGGTGTATCGCTAGTAACTTTTGTAGCTATCTTTTCAATTACTTGAGAAGATATATCTGTTTCTCCTCGTAGTGACATTTCTTTAGAATCACCATTAGTCAACTGTTGTTGATCTGGAGATTTTAGGAGATATTGATTAGTTTGAGTAGTTTGAATATGGCTCATTTTAATTTTAGTCGATACTTATTAGGCAAAATTTATTGTTCTTTTTTGTTAGACATATTTTGAAAATATTGACTTATATCTACATCGCCTTCAATAACTCTTACTGCTAAAACTCCCAATATTCCCAATACTAAAGTAATTAAAAACCCGCTAAAGCCCCCAGCAGCAAAAGCAATTCCTAATAATAAACCAACAAATAGGCCTATCGCATTTGATGACACTATACATCTCCTTTTCCTGGAAGCTCTATATCGTCTATGTAGACTTCAATCTCTTTGTCATAGACTAATGGTTTGACACAAGAAATAACTTCATTTCCTAATTTGACTAAATTAAAGCCCCATTTAGCTATTAAATGTAATTCAACTTTGTCATTGAGTAATTTAACTCCTGTCAAGTGCTGTCCTGGTGAATAAGGATTAGTATCAAGGGGGCTTTGTGACATTTGAGATACCCCAGGACAAGCTATTACGCTACGGTAGATAGCTTCTGGATCGGGCTGGGTCATTATTGATTAGAAGAATCTGATCCCGAGTCGTCTCCAAGGTATATGTCGTCTATACCTACATTTACCTCCGTTACTTCAAGCCCAGTCATGGTTTCTACCCTTTGGATGATATTTTGCCGTACGGCTTGTGCTAAATCAACTAAAGATACTCCATAATCACAAACTAGATCTACATCTATGGCAGCTTGGCGTTCTCCCACTTCAACATCGACTCCTTGAGTGGTGCTAGTAGTAGATAAAGAATTGGGTAAATAACTTTTTATTGTTCCCATTGTTCTTTCACCACTTTTGCCCAAATCATGTATACCAGCAATTTCTCTAGCTGCAATACCTGCTATTTTTGCCACAACAGAAGAACTGATAGCTGTTTTGCCATGATCTGTTACTAATGAATTGTTGGTATTTGTTTTTGAAGGAGAAACTTTTGAATTAGCTGAAGATGGAATTGATTGAGTAGGCTCTTCAGAAGAACTTGTGGTACTACGAGATGGTGATGACATAATTCCTCCTTAGGATAGTAGTGAGATTATAATTACAACGACATCTCATTACTACCCTAAGTATTTAAGGACAAACCTAAATTATTTATTAAGGGTTAAATAGTTTAAGCTATTTTAAGGGTTTTATCTACTTAGTCAAAAGATAACTAAGTAGATAAAACAACAGAACTATTTCCTAGTACTTGAATATTTTGGTTAGCTTGATACCATAATTTTCCTTCTACAAGATTAGGCTCAGAGGTATCAACTAATAATTTCCATTTATTGGGATAGGTTTTTCCAGGTAAAGGAAAATTTATTGTTTCTTTTTGGGCATTTAATAGAATTAAAAATGAGTTATCTACTATGCGTTCCCCATGGGGTCCAGGGGAGTTGATCTCATTTCCATTTAGGAAAAAACCTAAAAAATTCAATGAGCCATCTTGCCAATTATCTTCGCTCATTTGTTTGCCTTCATGATTAAACCAAGACAAATCTCCAACAGGAGAGCCCCAAATCGATCTACCTTGAAACCATTTTCTTTGTCTAAATACAGGATGTTCTTTCCTGATTTCCATAATTTTTCTAGTAAAGGCTAAAAGCTCAAAGTTTTTATTTATAAGGTGCCAATCAAACCAAGAAATTTCATTATCTTGACAATAGGCATTATTATTGCCACCTTGGCTGCGTCCAACCTCATCTCCTCCAAGCAACATAGGAACCCCTTGAGAGAAAAATAAAGTAACTAAAAAATTACGAATTTGGCGCATTCTAAGCTCATTTATTTCAGGATCATCTGTTGGACCTTCTATTCCGTAATTACAACTTCGTTCGTTGTTATTTCCGTCCCGGTTGTCTTCCCCATTTGCTTCATTGTGTTTTTGTTCATAAGAGACTAAATCATATAAGGTGTATCCATCATGAGCAGTAATGAAATTAATACTTGCATAAGGTCTTCTTCCATCGTGTTGATACAAATCAGAAGATCCACTAAGACGGTATCCTAATTCGCCTAAATTATTTCCACTACCTCGCCAAAAATCTCTTACGCTATCTCTATATTTACCATTCCATTCAGACCAAAGAACCGGGAAATTTCCTACTTGATATCCGCCTTCTCCTATATCCCAAGGCTCGGCTATAAGCTTTACTTGGCTTACTATAGGATCTTGATGAATTGCATCAAAAAAAGCAGAAAGCCTATCTACATCGTGTAATTCTCTTGCCAAAGTAGCTGCAAGATCAAATCTGAAACCATCTACATGACATTCAGTTATCCAATATCTAAGACTGTCCATCAAAAGCTGTAAAACATTGGGATGGCGCATGTTCATGCTATTGCCAGTACCGGTGTAATCCATATAGTAACGAGGATCATCAGTTAGGCGATAGTAGGAAACATTATCTATTCCCTTCATGGAAATAGTAGGTCCTAGATGGTTTCCTTCAGCAGTATGGTTATAAACAACATCTAAGATAACTTCAATGCCAGCTTGATGAAAAGTTTTTACCATTTGTTTGAATTCTGTTACTTGAGAGCCAAGGACTCCAGAAGAGCTATAAGCACTATGGGGGGCAAAAAATCCTATAGAGTTATAACCCCAGTAGTTAGTTAAACCTTTTTCTTCTAGGAAATGATCACTGATGAAATGATGTATTGGTAAAAGCTCTATTGCTGTTACTCCCAAGAGTAATAAATATTCAATTACTTCAGGAGATGCAAGTCCTAAAAAAGTTCCCCTTTTTTCTTTTGGGATACTAGGATGTAGCTTAGTTAAGCCTTTTACATGGGCTTCATAGATCATTGAATTGTGTAAAGGAGTCTTTAGTAATCTGTCTCCTTCCCAGTCAAAGCTAGGATCTACTACTATTGATTTTGGAACATATGAAGCGCTATCTAAGTTATTGATAACTAGATCTTGATCTGGTTGGTCTAGCTCATAGCTATATACTGATTTATCCCAAACGACTTTTCCATCTATTGCTTTAGCATAGGGGTCTATAAGTAATTTATTGGGATTAAATCTTAGTCCACTTTCAGGAGCATACGGTCCTTTTACCCTAAATCCATAACGCTGACCAGGTTGGATACCTGGAAGGTATCCATGCCAGCAAAAAATTGTTTGTTCTGTGAGGGCAATTCTTTCTTCGTTTCCAAAAGAATCAAATAAACATAATTCAACTCCTTCTGCTCGTTCGGAAAAGAGTGAAAAATTTGTTCCATTGCCGTCCCAGGTTGCTCCTAGTGGAAAGGGTTCTCCGGGCCATAATTGCATTAAAAAACCTACTTATTATTGATTATTTTAGTTGTTACATTAAAAGCTAAATATTAGCTATTCTGACAAAGCTAAATCAGTTTAGGAAAATAAGCCTTAGTATGTAGAATTGATTTTATCTAAAGCTGCTTGTATTCTTGTGCCAGCCTCTTGGGCAATAGGTTCTAAACTAGGATTGTTTGGAACAGAGGCAATAATTTGAGGATCTAAAGCTGTAACAGTAGTAAAAGATCCCTCCCTACGAACTATAACACTACAAGGTAACAGGAGACCTATATTTTTTTCTGCTGCTAAAGCTCGATTAGCTAAATCTGGATTGCAAGTGCCTAAGATTACATAATCTTCGATTTCAGCACCTATTTTTTCTTTTAAGGTTGCTTTCATGTCTATTTCTGTCAAAGTGCCAAATCCCTGTTCCTTGAAAGCAGCTTTTACCTGGGCAACTGCTTCTTGGTAATCTAGATCTATTTGGATACTTTTTGCATAGTCCATAATTGCCTCCGTTAGTTTAAAATGTAAAACTCTATTTAGATCTATTACTATTTAATCAGCTCAAAGAATGGTTATTTTTTGTTTTGGGTATATTTCCTAGATGACTTTTTCAAAAACTTCCCCATCTTTATCTCAAAGCTGTGCTGATATAGAATATTTCGCTATACCTTATTTTGATTATTCAGCTGATTTGTGTGGAGATCCTTATAGGTCAGAGTTGAATCTTTTTATGAATGGCAACCAATATATGGTAATGCCAGATTTGATATCTGCTTTTAAATCTCAAGTTGGAATTAGTGAAGTTTTTTATGAAACCCTTCCTCCTGGAGTATTAGTTAATCAGTTGGAAAAAACTCGTTTGAAAATGGGCGAACTTATCATTTCTGTTACCCCAGATTTAATTGCTGCATCTCCCAAGCAATTGGAAAAGTTAAAAGACAAAAATCTAATTAGCTCTTTTGTAAAATACGCCACCAATGACTTATCTATGATAGTCAAAAAATCTAATCCGAAACAAATAAATACCTTAGAAGACCTAGCTAGGCCAAATATAAATATAGCGATTCCAAATCCTGCCACCGAAGGGATAGGCCAACTTGTATTAGATGCTCTTGAAAGCTTTGGAGGCAAAAGCTTCAAAGATCAAATAGCTAAAGAAAAAATGGAAAAAGGAGAATCTTTTTTTACTCAGATTCACCACAGGCAAAGTCCTAGGTGGCTAGAAAAAGAAAAGATCGATATTGCTTTTGTTTGGTCTACTGAAGCAACTTATCTTATAGGTCAAGGAAAAAATTTTGAAAAAATACCAATTGACCAAAAGCATAATCAAATAGGACACTATGGGATTGGACAACTGACCAATAGCAGTCATTTTCAACTAGGATCTCAATTCATGGAATTTATGCTAAGTTCTACAGCTCAAGACATTTATACTAAATATGGGTTTGGTCCAGCTAAATAATAAAATTTGGGATTTTTGACTTTGGAGGAACTTTTGTTAGATGATCTTTCAAAAAAAGTAATAGTTATCACTGGAGCAAGCAGAGGAATTGGTGCAGGATTGGCCAAAATATATTCTGATAAAAATATTTCTCTAGGTCTTTGTGCTAGATCTAGCCCAGTTGAGGTAAAAACTAAAGTAGTATCTAAAACCTTTGATGTTGTAGATGCCACAGCTATGCAAGCTTTTGCCCAAAGTGTCGTGGATGCTTTTGGCAAAATCGATCTTTGGATTAACAATGCTGGAACTTTGGCTCCAATAGGGCCGGTTCGGGACTTGGATGTAGAAGAATTTTCTCGGGCTTTACAAGTCAATGTTATCGGTACTTTTAATGGAACTAAAGCTTTTGTAAACCACCTTCGGAAAAGACAAGACCAAGAAGAAGGTGTTTTGATAAATATATCTTCAGGTGCTGCCAATGGGGGATATGAGTCTTGGTCTAGCTATAGTGCTAGCAAAGCAGCTGTGAATCGGATAACAGAAAGTGTAGCTTTAGAAGAATCTAAAACAAAACTAAGAGCTTATGCAATTGCTCCTGGGGTAGTAGATACTGATATGCAAGCTATTCTTAGAAGTTGTTCTCCTGAACAATTTCCAATGGTTGGTAAATTTTTAGATATAAAAGCTAAAAATCGATTCAACACAATAGATTTTATAGCCGAACAATTTTTAGCTATTGCATTTGATTCTTCTTATCGCCTTGAATCTGTTGTAGTTAGACTACCAGAACAAAATAAAGATTAATATTTTGAAACTTATTACTTTTAGACAAGGCCTAGATACAAAAGCAGGACGAGTTCAAGGAGATGAGGTTGTAGAACTGGGCTATAAAGATATAGGTGCTTTGCTAAATGATGACTGGACTATACAAGCCCAAAGTGAGGGACCTGTTCATTCTTTGGATTCTTTAGATATAGCCCCTAGTATTTTAAATCCTTCTAAAATTATTTGCGTTGGCCACAACTATGGTTCCCATGTAATTGAACAAGGTCTGCCTTGGCCAAAATATCCCACCTTGTTTGCGAAATTTTCAGATTCACTAATTGGGTCTTATGATAATTTAGTACTTCCTAAAATTTCTCAAAAAATGGATTGGGAAGTTGAATTGGTAATAGTTATTGGAAAAGGTGGCCGCCACATATCTATGGATGAGGCAGATGACTACATAGCTGGATTTAGTGTTATGAATGACATTTCAGCTCGCGACTGGCAATTTAGAACGGGGCAATTTTTACAAGGCAAGACTTTTGATTCTTGTAGTCCATTGGGGCCTTTAGTTACTAAAGAAGATTTAAATTATCAACAAGGACTTGAACTTAGATGTTATGTAGATGACTTAGAAGTTCAACGAGGCAATACTTTGGATCTAATCTTTTCTCCTGGAGAATTGGTTTCTTATATAAGTAGTTTCATACGTCTAAACCCAGGAGATTTAATTTCTACAGGAACCCCAGGAGGAGTTGGTCATTGGAGACAGCCTCCAATGTATCTACAACCCGGACAGGTCTTGAGATCTTGGGTAGAAGGAATAGGTGAGTTGGTAAATCCAATTGTAGCTTCTGAATAGTTGCCAAGGCTTAAATAAAACTTGGCTTTAGTAGATACAATAAGCTAATGAGTTATTCCAAAAATCACAAAAGATTAACTGAGTTTAGTCACGGATCTGGTTGAGCATGTAAACTCGCTCCAAGCGAGCTGGATCAGGTTCTGAGCCATTTAAAAATTCCAAACCATCCTGACCTTTTGGTAGGAGCTGAAACTGGCGATGACGCTGCAATATGGCGCCTTAGTGAATCGCGCTCTTTAGTCGTTACAGTTGATTTTATAACCCCTATTGTAGATGACCCTTTTGTTTGGGGACAAATTGCAGCAACTAATGCAGCCAGTGATATTTATGCAATGGGGGGCAAGCCTATTTTCGCTTTAAATATAATAGGCTGGAATACTGATGAGCTTCCCTTAGAAATGATGTCTCAAGTCCTAACAGGAGCAGCAACCGCAGGATTGGCTGGAGGCTGGATTACCATAGGTGGACACACCATAGAAGACCCTGAACCTAAGTTTGGTCTAGTTGTGGTAGGAGAGGTAAATCCTAATGCAATACTAAAAAATAATTCATTAGTTGAAGATGATGTTTTAATTTTAACTAAGCCACTGGGAATAGGGGTTATAGCAACTGCTATTAAAAAAGGTAATCCTCCAGCTGAGGTTGTAAATAAAGCTATTGAATCTATGACTAAGCTAAATGATCAAGCGGCTAAAGTTGGTATCCAAGCAGGAGCCAAAGCAGCCACAGATGTAACTGGATTTGGATTATTGGGACATTTGAAAAAAATGGTGGAGGCTTCTGGGGTAGATGCTGAATTAGAAGTAACTGATATTCCAATGCTACAAGGAGTTGGACAACTAGCTAATCAAGGCTTTATACCAAGTGGGTCAAAGCGCAATCTTGCTTGGGTAAAAAATTCTATTGAGACAAATAATACAGATTCTTTGTCTCAACTTCTTCTAGCTGATGCCCAAACCTCTGGAGGGCTATTGATTGCCTTAGATGCTAGTAAAGCTCAAAGCGCTATAGAGCAACTAAATTCTAATGGACACCA
>JAJYPT010000068.1 GCA_021795135.1 Actinomycetes bacterium | reverse complement strand
GTTTACCCGTACCCAAGAACGAGCATGCATAACAGAATTCGTTACTAATTCACTTGCTAGTAATGTAGCAACTTCTTCTAAAGCAGACCAATTCCATGTAGAAAGAGTATCTCTAACAAATTTTCTAGCTTGTTTAGGAGTGGACGGCTCAGGAGGAAAATTTCTAGTCTCCATATAATGAGCAAAATTATTTTTATTATCGGCACTACCGCTAAAACTCATAATTGCGACAAAACGGCTACCCCCGTTGTAGGCATAGATCATCTAAATGGTTTTTATTTCTAACCATACCCTAGTTATATCCTCTATATCTACTATTTGAACCCCAGAAAAAAAGATAACCTTTATTGGGGTAAAATATATCTAAAGAAGAAAAACGAAAAGGAGGGCAAAATTGTACTTCAGCTCCTGTAAAGCTTTATTGACTTATAACAATATTTCGATTCCAGACCCGCCATTTCCACCTGTAGATCCACCTCCTAATCCTTCTCCTGAACCTGAACCCAAACCTTTTTAATTTGCAAATACAACCCAGCTAAATGCAAAACAAAACAACGCCCCAAATTTCTCCAAAACTAGTGTGGACGATGGCTGTTGCCTGTGGTCTAACAGTAGCTAATCTTTACTACAATCAGCCTCTTTTGGGTCAGATTAAACACAGTCTAGGAGTCTCTGTTAGCGCAATAGGTCTGATTCCTTTTTTTACTCAACTGGGATATGCTATTGGTCTTTTAGGATTTGTTCCTTTGGGGGATTTTATTCAAGGACGTAAACTAATAGTAGGTCTTTTAGCACTAGAATCAGGCTCTTTGATGGTTGCTTCTATATCAAGTAATTTGTTTGTACTATCTATAGCTACTTTTGCTATAGGAGTATTTACTGTCATTCCCCAAATTCTAATACCTTTAGCTGCTAATTTGGCTCCCCCAGACAAAAGAGGACAAATTGTCGGTCTTTTGATGGGAGGTCTTCTAGTAGGAATATTACTAGCACGAACACTTAGTGGATTTATTGGGTCTTATTATGGCTGGAGGTCGGTTTATATTGTAGCAGCTATTATCATGTTTTTACTGATTGGAATTTTGTACAAATTACTTCCTGAAATAGAACTAAGTCCATCTAAGGGATACCTAACCATACTAAAATCCCTCTGGGAAATAGTATGGTCTGAAAAGACAATAAGAGAATCATCTCTATATGGAGCTATGGGTTTTGGCGCATTTAGCGCATTTTGGGCAACTCTAATATTTTTAGTTACAACACCCCCCTATCACTATGGAGTACAAGAAGCAGGATTGTTTGGTTTAGTAGGAGTTGTTGGAGCAATTGCAGCTCCTTTAGTAGGAAAAATAGCAGATAAAAAAGGACCTTTGATCACTATAGGAATTTCCCTAACTATTATCACTTTATCTTTTGTTGTTTTAATGTTTTTTGGATATAACATTTTGGGACTTATTATAGGAGTGATACTTCTAGATCTAGGTGTCCAAGCAAATCAAGTATCTAATCAAACTAGAATATATGCAATAGGACCAAAAATTAGAAATCGACTTACTACTATCTACATGTTTAGTTATTTCATTGGAGGTGCAGCTGGGTCTTATTTTGCCGCTTTTGCTTGGTCAGTTGATAGATGGCAAGGAGTAACCTTTGTGGGTATAGTTTTTATGGCTGTCGCCATTTTGCGCTTTATTATTAGTATTTTTACTAAAAATACTAATAATAAAGCGCACTCATCTCTAACTTCATTTAGCTCAAATTCTTAAGCATTTAGCATTTTTGATGCACCCCAAGATGCAAAAGTAGCTGTCATAGCAGATCCTCCTGCTATAGCTAGTCCCACTGGACCAAGGGGCCGACAACCAAAAAATTGACTTACAATAGGAGTTTGGACAGCCAATAACATTACAGCAGCGGATCCAAAAGAAGCTAATAGAACCGGACCAGAAGGAGTTGTACCTCCTGTTATTAGAGTTTGACCCAATTGAGTTCCCACTAAAGCTACCAAAGCTACAGTATTTGACCTAATACGTGTTCCACTAATCCTTGCTAAAAACCAAGCTAAATATGCTCCAAAAGCAGTTGATACAGCTCTTAATACTACTGCTTTTTCAAGAGAAGCACCCAAAGAAGATTCAGGACCTTCTGCTAAAAGTTGTTCTGAAGTCAAATTTAGTGGAGGTCTAACTGCTATAGCAAGAGCTGGCACTACATCAGTTAATAAATTTACTAATAATAACTGACGACTAGACAAAGGCGGTCTTCCACTAATAGCTCCAGCACCAACAGTAAAGCCAACTTCGCCAAGGTTACCACCTAGCAATATAGAAAGAGCATCCCTAACAGAAACCCACATTGATCTGCCTTCTACAATTGCATCTACAAGAGTTTCAATACGTTCATTTGTAAGCACTAAATCAGCAGCATTCCTTGCAGCAGGAGTACTTGATGTTCCTATTGCAACCCCCACATCAGCCATCCTAATTGCTGGAGCATCATTTGCTCCATCACCAGTCATAGCAACTGCCTGCTTAGTTCTTTGCAGAGAAGCTACAATACGTACCTTCTCTGCTGGGGTAACCCTAGCAAAGACAGAAACTGAAGCGATAATTTTATCAAGTTCATCATCATCTAATTTAGCAATATCGCTTCCGGTTAGAACACTACCATCACTCAAAATTCCAATTTCAGCTGCAATTCCTTCAGCTGTACTAGGATGATCTCCTGTAACCATCACAACTCTAATTCCAGCTTGTTGTAATTTTTCAACTGATAAAGATGCTGTTTTGCGAACAGGATCTGACAATATTAAATAGCCCAACAGTGTTAGGTCCTTTACCATGTCTTCATCTAAAGAGTTATCGGAAGAAACAGGGGCTTCACCAACTGCCAAAAGACGAAATCCTCTACGAGCCAAACGATCCACTTCTTTTTCTAGAGCACCTCTTGTTGATTGGTCCAAGAAAATATCTTTATCTCCTTGTCTCCATTTATTACACAAAGGTAAAATAATCTCAGGAGCACCTTTTACACTGAGCCATTTCGTATCTTTATCATCTTGACCTAAAGTCGCATGATAACCACGTCCTGGCTCAAATACAAGTTCATCTTTCCTGACCCAACCTTTTATGGAAGTATCAGTTTCAATTCCTAAACAAAAAGCTCCCTCTAACACTGCCCTATCTGTCAAATGAGGCAAAGGTTGTTCTGGACGAGCCATAGGGCTTGCTCTTAATCCGCCTGCTAATATATTTTGATATTTTTTATCCCAATCTTGGTCTATTTTTACATCCTGTAGACCATCTGAAACTCCATGAAGGGCAATATTGCCTTCTGTGAGGGTTCCAGTTTTATCTATACACAAAACATTTACTCTTCCCAAAGCTTCAATAGCTCTAGGATTGCGAACTAAGGCCCCATGGCTAGACAATCGTTTGGCAGAAGCAAGCTGAGCCATAGTGGTAAGAACCGGAAGTCCTTCTGGGACTGCTGCTACAGACAAACTGACACCCGTAGAAACGCTTTCTTTTACCGACCCTCCCCGTAAAGCACCTAGAAGACTGACAATAGCTCCTCCGATTAAAACCAAAGGAAACGTCAAAGAACTCAATTTAACAAGACGAGCATCAACTCCTTGGGAAGAAACCATAGGCTGAGACAACAATTGAGCTTTACCTAACTCTGTTTCACCACCTACTGCGACAACAACTGCTGTAGCTTCACCAGCTGCTATAGAAGTACCTTCAAATAACATACAGCTGCGATCACCTAAAGATGACCCAAAACTAGCTTCATTGTTTTTATAAACTGGCAATGACTCTCCTGTCATTGCTGACTCATCTACTTCTAATCCATCGGTATTTACAATTCGACAATCTGCTGGAATAAAGTCTCCTGCTTCTACAAAAACCACATCTCCAACTACTATGTCTTGAGAAGCAATCTCTACTATTTCTCCCAAACGCAATACTTTAACCTCAACAGCAGTAGATAAAGTAAGTTGATGAACTGCCTTTTCTGCTCTGTATCTTTGTACTCCGCCAATAAGACCAGACAACAGCACTACTGATGCAACTATTACAGCATCAGCTGGAGAACCAATAGCAGCAGAAGCTACTGCCCCACCTGCCAATAAAGGCGTAAAAGGAGAAGATAACTCTTCTAAGATAGATTTCCATAAAATAGGTTTAGTCTCTAAAGGAACTTCTAGTAAAAATCTACGCTTAGATGCTTGAGCAGAATCGATTCCTTCAGGACTAGATTCAAGTAATGCCAAAACCTCTTCAACTGCTAATTCATGCCAAGGAGGCGCATCAGCTTCAATAATTGCAATATTGCCTAATTCTTGAAGTGAAAGAGCTGCTCGTAAACCATTTGCCATTGAAATCAAAGCAGCTATATTTATTGCCCAAAGAACCCTTGACCCAGCTACTTTTTCATCAGATGACAATGCCATAACAGAACCAATACTAGATCCCGCAATTGACAAAGCTACGCTTTGACGTGAAACTTCATGAGCAGCCTTCATTGCTTGAATTATAAATGCCACTTGAGAAAATCCCCCAGGTACTACTAAATCTCCTGCCCAAGAAAATGGGGTTTCTCCAACTTTTAGCTCTATACCACAATCGGAAATTTTTAAAGCCTCAAAGGCTTTGGAAGAACCCAGCAAAGATACACAACAACCATCTCGTTGAAGCATGGAAATAGATTCTGTGAGGCTTTCATCAGCATCAAGAACTAAATCTGCTCCTAATGAATTTCCAAGAGACAAATCACCGCCTCCAAGAGCTACCATAAATCCATGCCGGTGAGCTAAAGAAATTAAGCTCTTTAATTGAATCTCAGAATCGCTTTGTAAAAATATTTCTGCTTGAATAACACCCTTGTAGCTCAACTTCAAAGAAATACCTGAAATAGTTTTTTTATTCAAAATAGTTTTGACATCAAAAGAATCAGAATTTAATAAAGGCTCTAATTCCCATTCATCTTGTTCAACTTTTGTATAAGGATCATCAGGATTAAAAATTTGTCTTAGTCGAAGGTGAATTTCATTTGCATCAGCATTTGGAACTAATAGTTCTACTTTGTCTATAGAAAATTTTTGTTCTTTTATAACATCAGGATCTATAACGATACAATCAAGACGATCAAAAACGCGCAACGTTCTTGGATTCATTACCACTACACCCTGAGAAGCTAACTTTAGTCCCAATTGAGAAGAAAAAACTTCTCTACCTAAGCGCGCTCCTTTTGGAATTGCTGCCAATCCAATTGCAGTTCCACGTCGAAAACTTCCACTAAACATCCCAGTAGCCACAGCCCCAACTACAGCAGTTATACTCGACCTATCTGCATAAAGTTCTATGGGACCACCAGGAATAGGGATAGGTCTTTTTGGACTAGCAATGGCGTCTAAAGGTTGGGTGCCTGGACCAGGAAAAAAAACTGGCTCTTTAAGTATCCAATTTGAGCGTCGTTTTGAAAACTCTAATAATCGAGACCCTCGAGAAGCTATATCTACCACTAACCCTAGTGGTCCTTGAGCTAATCCTTGGGCTATTGCATTAGAAAAAGCAATACTCCAATCAACCATTGGAACCCCAAAACGAGCTTCTAGAGCATTACGAAGCCTAGGTTCAGAATCAATCAAACTAACAATAGAAGCAAGCTCTATAGGTATAGGACTGGATTGCAAAACTCTACCGAAAAGACTAAATCCAATTCCTCCAACATCGGCTACGATTGCAGATATTTCTCGTATTATAGGCTCTAGATCTCCTGGATATTCCGGTCTTTTTAAATCGAATCCCTCTTTTGAATACCCAAGTTGGGATTCTGCTTGCTCTACTATTTCAACAATGGCGTCTAAATCTATTTTTGAAATAGAAAAATCTACAATGACACGACCAACCAAAGGATTTACCTCTGCCCAGTTGACTCCTGAAAGATTATTAAGGTCTCTTTCTATCTTCCTGCACAAAGATTCAAAATCTTTTGATTCCATACCTTTGATTTCAATATGAGCTCTGCCGTTTTTGAGCCATAACCTACGATGAGATCTTTGTTGTTTTGAAAAAAACCTATTTAGATCTAGAAAAGGGATCATCTCAGATTTTTTCCATATACAAAAATTTAGGTGACACTAAAAATAAGTACAATTTTGCTGTCACTACTACTTCATAAAAAAGACTAATAGTATTATTTAAAAATTCTACGGCTAACTTGAGGAGTTGCTTCTTTGAGGAGTTTAACTGAATTGGAAAATGATTTAGTTTGAGAAATAACCGAGTCAAAGTCAAAAACTCCCAAGTGGCTTGCAACTGTAGAACAAGCTGAAGCAAAAAGCTCCAAAGTGTCTGCAATCTTTTTTTCTTGGTGAACCCTATCTTGATGAATGGATCCAATTAATGCACCTAAAGACCTTTCCATAATTATTATTATCCCAACCTAAAAAGTCAGGAAGGTTTTCTCAATGCTACTTAAAGCCTAAGAATAAGTGAATTCTAAGTAAACTATCTAGAATATTGAAAAAGTATTCCCAGAAGAAAAAATTTCAACCCTGATTTGATAATTTATTTCCTAATCTATAATAAATAATTTTGTAACTCTTCATTGCATTTACCATCTAAATAAATAATATTATTGCTTTTAGAAATTAGAAAAAATTTAACTATATCAGGAAGAAGAATTCATAAAAATTGTTAAATAGTCCAATGGAACAACAATCTACAACTCCAATTGATTTTTACTGGCGTCCTGGATGTCCCTTTTGTAGTCATCTCAAAAGAGGTCTTGAATTAAAAGGGGTAAAACTCAACATGATCAATATATGGGAATCAGCCCAAGCGGCAGAATTTGTTAGAAGTGTGGCCAATGGCAACGAAACGGTTCCAACAGTAACTATAGGCAATCAATCTTTAGTCAACCCTTCGGTAAGAAAAGTATTAAAACTTCTAGAAAACTAATTAATTTAAATAACATTTTAATAATTTACAATAATAAGTATTTGGCTAAAGTGAGAACGATTAAACTCTGTTCCTTTACTAAATATCTTTATTTGGAGGAGCCGATACAGGTCTTTTCCATATGAATGCCTATCTTCTGAAAGGTAGCATTTTCTGAAACGATATACCTTCAAAAAATAGTCAAATTAATAAAATGGATTACTTCATCAAAACAAAAGCCTACTCAGATATCTCTGATTCAAGCATTACTAGTACTTTATTTAAATCTGATTTGCCCATCAAAACTTCAGTATAGTGATCAAAACGCACAGTTGGAACACTTGTAATACCCTCAGCATCAGCATATTTTCTACCCTCGGCAGTTCCAAGGGACTTTACGCTAAGTTGTATAATTCCACTTTTGTCTAATTTTCTCAAAGCTGCCAGAGCTTCTTGACATCCGCTACAAATAGGATGAGTAAATAATTCTACATTCTTTACTTTTGTCATACCTCATCCCAATCATTACAATGAATACACCAGAAATCATCATTTACCCCTGCTACAGACCTAAACGTACGGCTTAAACGTTTTTTATAAGCCTCTATAGCTGCTTCTTCACGTAACCAATTCAAAGGTTTGTCAGGCATAAAATGAATTACCCATCCTTTTCCATAAGGTTCTAAATTTACCAAAAGAGGATGTTCTAATAATTCTTCATTTCTTGCTAAAACAATTCCAGCTTCGGGAGAACGAATTGGACCTACCCATTTAGCACTTTCTAATAAAGCTAAAGACTTATTAGGTTGAACTTTACGATCTTGATTGGATTTAGGAAAAGAAACATATCTTATCTTGCCTACAGCCGTTTGCCCTACATCAGTAATGCCCATTTTGATGCTTCCATCTAAAAATTCTTTTGCCCAAACGTCATTGTCTACATCATAAAGTAGACCTTCAGGCAACAAACAATTCTTGACAGATACCATGGCACCTTCTTGATGTATTTATTTTTAATATAATTATAATATATTCTATTTAAATAGTAAATATTATAATATATTCTATTTAAATTTAGCTTTACAAATTCCGTCTTTAGTAAAAGGAATTAAATCACTTACTTGTACAGTATCTCCCATAGCTTTCAAGGCTCCTTTTATCATCCCCAAATGAAGTCTACAAATAATTTCAGGATTATTGATAGCTATATCTTGAAAAGGACAATTCAAAAGAGACATTTCATTAGATTGAATTTGAGGAGAAAATCCCATTTCTTCAAAGGTTTTTCTTAAAAGTTCAAGGCTTTGACTATAATTAAAACTTTGAAAGGGAAGAGGTTTGGTAACTAAAAACGCTCCCCATTCTTGTCCTATAATTTCAGCTTTTTCTCCTCCATTTTCTAATGCGGAGGAAAAATAGTTAACAAAAATAGAAGCAAGAAATTGATAGCTTGCCTCAAAAGTGGGGGTAGAATCTGAGATAATGGCTCGGTATAAGACCTTAGGCCGTCCAACAACACAACGATCTTGAAAAGTTTTAGATACTTTATTAGATTCAACAAGGAGCTCTAAATAATTTCTAGTTGCACTAGTACTTAGCATAGTCGAAGCAGCTATTTCTTCAACATTTAAAGCATCTTTGGTTGATCTTAAAAGGTTCAAGATACGTTGCTTTTTAGAACTGGATTGAGGAAAACCTTTCATTTAATTATTTTATAATAAAATAATTAAATTAATAAATATTATTTAAATTATGTTTTACAACACTACTATTAATCAAAATTAGAAAAAGAAATAAATCTAATAACATTTTTAAGGATTAAGAAATAAAATTGGATAATTCCATAATTGAAAAATACCAAAAACTATGGTCAGCTCAAAG
>JAJYPT010000067.1 GCA_021795135.1 Actinomycetes bacterium | reverse complement strand
TAAGTATAAAGTCGTTCTTATATAATTTGTCCCTATTGCAACCATCCCGTTTTAGAAGAATAGACGTCAAATGAATTTGAAACAGAATCTAAAGCAATATTTCAAATATTGATGATCAATATAGAAAATTTGTACAAAAAATATTAGTCCTATAGACGAATTAGGAGTGAGCAGAAGTATCTAAACTTCCTCAATCACCAATATTTTTATTTAATATTGATGCTGAATATAAAAACAAGAAAGGAAGAGCCAATAAGTTCAAAAGCTGTAGTTGTCTCTATGAACTACCAAGGGAAAAAGCTCTTTGAGATCGGATCAAGTAGTTCTAAGGTGATTCATATACAAGTAAAGAAAGAGCCAAGTAGAGTTCAATTAGTTATTTAGATGCCACAAAGTCTGACTTTTTCATATTTCAACAACTAAGTATTTCTCAGCATTAGCACAGCTACAGCTAATACTGAGAAATATATGTTACCAAATTTAACCTAATCTAGATTTTTTCTAACTCCGCATAAAACCCACGACATGCCCATTTCCAATCAGAAACTAGCTGATATCCCTTATGGGTTAATTCTTTTGCTAAAAAATCTTCAACATTTTCCCCTCTTGGCTCATCTAAAGAAAAACTTGAAGTTTCAAAAATAACTGATTCAGTTGTAAGTTGTAACTTTATAGATTCTTTGGTTACTTCATAAGCAGCAAAAGAAGGTTGTTCTACCAATTGTTGTTCTTGTACGCTGGAATACATCTACCCCCCCTAAAGACAAGATTTAGTCTTTCCCCAAAAAAACATGTGCGACTAAATTAACTATCTGTTATTAATATACGATAAATCTGTATTTATTGCTTTGCCAAGTAGAAGAATTATTTTTTATTTTAAAAACCTATTCTTCGTCTGCAAGAATAGATCCCACTCTTTGTCCTAAGGTCTTGTCTTTAGCATTCAAAATGCCAGCATAGATAATTGAAATAATAATAATGACTGCAGCAATATAGGGATAATAATCAAAAGGGCTAGGTTGTCCTGGTTTTATGAGTTCATATAAAGGATAAGCAATAGTCAATGCTCCAATTATAGGCAAAATAAAATGCCTTATAATATTTACTTTATTACGTTGATAACGAAACATAAAAGATGGAAGGGCCAAATTGGAAACCATATAGGCAACAGATATAAGAATTGTTCCCAAGGTTGCTATTTCCCCAAAAAATGTTACTGGATTAGTTTTCCATCCAAAAACAAAGCTAATAGCTACAGCCAAGCTTTGAAAAATTACAATTGATACAACAGGTGTTTGCCTTTTAATACTTAGTTTTGCAATCCAAGACGGCAAGAGACCTTCTCTTGCAGAATTGAAAACTATACGAGCTTGAGAATTTGTAGCAGAGATAAGAGAACTCATAATAGAAGTAAATCCAGCTAAATAAGCAAGAAATAAAACAATGGCATTTAATTTTGCACTTGCTTCAATAAAAGGAACAGAAGAGTTAGAAACAGCCTTTAAATTATCAGAAAAACCTACCACTGTTGAATAAGATAAAAAGACATAAGTTATGGTCATTATCAACACACCATAAAATATAGCTTTGCCTACATTTTTCCTAGGATCTTGGGTTTCTTCTGCCAAAGCAGCTGAGTTTTCCCAACCTATAAATAAAAATATAGCAAGGGGAAAACCAAGAGAAATTCCAGAAAAACCTTTTAGCAGTTGAGAAGGATTAAATGGCTTTAAATTTATGGCATTTGGATGAGTAATCAACATCAATATAGATCCAACCACTAAAACTAACATTTCAAATGCAAAAAATATTGCTGCCCAGCGGGTAGAGATCTTTACACCTGAGACCATCAAAATAACAGCTAAAATGCTAAAAATAACAGTAAGGAGTTGCCAAGGAATTTGCAAAGACAAATATTTGGCCAAAATACTACTTGCCCATCCTCCTGAAATTACAACCACAGCTCCCATGGCTAAGATATAACCAGCCCCAATAGAAATTGCTGTGGATATAGCAGAAATTGGTCCAAATCCTTTTCCAATAAAAGTCACAAACGAACCAGTAGAAGGACTATATTTTGAAAATTCTGTTATAGAATTTCCAAGTAATCCTATAGCCAAAGCTGCAATAATTATAGTTATTGGAGCAGCTACTCCCGAAGTAGCTGCTATAAGTCCAAAAGAAAAATAAAAAGACATTGCTGGAGCAATGTTGGCCATTGTAGAAGCTGCTACATCTACAATACTCAAAGAATTGCGCTTCAACCTTGGCACAGGTAAGACCTTTGAAGCTAGTTTTTTCTTTCCTTCTTGTCCAAGCATTACTCCCCCATTTACTTAGCTTGATCTAAGTATTTCAAAAACAATTGAACAATAAAAGCTAAATTTTTCCAAACACGAACCAGAGTCTAAATAAAATTTAGACTCTGGTTCGTAAAGCTTTAGATTCTTATTTAATATTTGTTATAGAACTTTCTCAACCTTTGTAATTAGGTATATATTGCTGGATTGCTTTAATTGAACTTGGCGAACCTATGTTTTTTTGGGTAACTATCTTATAGGGGGTATCAACCCGTTTAGGAACGCTTTTGCCTGCTTTTATACTCTTCAATTCCTGCACTGCTTGATACCCCATTTGATAAGGACTTTGGAGAACTGAAGCAGAAATAGCTCCACTTTTAATTAAATTGACCTCTCCTGGATCAGCATCAAATCCAGCAACTATGACTTTACCAACCAAATGTTGAGCTTGAACAGCTTCGGCAACTCCAATGGCAGAACGATCATTGGCTCCAAATATAACTTTAATATTAGGGTGACTTACTAAAAATGCTGTAGCCTCAGACCGAGCAGTTGGAATACTATTATTACTCAATTGCATGCCAACAAATTTAAATCCCGGAAAGGAAGCCATTCCTTGTTTGAATCCTTTAGGCCTCAAAACCCCAGTGCTCGCTTCTTGGTTGAAATCAACTATTGCATATTGCCCACTTCCTCCTGCTTTTTTAGCAACATATTTAGCTAGTTGGGCAGAAGAAGAAACATTTGATGTAGCTAAAAAACTTTTAGATATATTTGGAGAAATTCCTGAATCCACGGTAACAACTGGAATACCTTGAGCTTGAGCTGCTTTTACTGGTCCCAATAATGCACTAGGATTTTGAGCTGCTAAAATGATTCCAGAAACATGTGCAGTTGTTGCATTTTGCACCATAGAAATTTGGGACTGCAAATCTGTTCCTGAAGCAGGAGCTTCAAAGTTTACCTTTACTCCATATTTCTTAGCTGCTGCATCAGCCCCTTCTTTGACAGCTAGCCAATATGGACTTGCATTTGATTTAGTTATCAATTCAAAAGTGTAGCTTTTACCAGATGACCCCGAACTTGACGAACTCGAAGCTGAAGACCCAGAAGCTCCACATGCAGCCAATACAACCCCAGCTAAAGAAGTTACACCTAACATTTTTAGCTGCCTGATGATTTTCATAATATCTCCTTATTATTTAAATTTTTTTTATTTACAACTATGGAAAACCTAGAAATTGTCAAAGACTAATCACACTCCCTTTCTCCTTCTAAAATTGTCAAAATAAACAGCAAGTATCACAACAAGTCCAAGCAAAATTACTTGAACGTAAGTAGAAATTCCAAGTAATTGAGTTCCATTACTCAAAGTTGCTAACAACAAAGCTCCAACAATAGAGCCCCATACAGTTCCTTCTCCTCCAAAAAGACTCCCCCCTCCAATAACAACAGCTGCGATTGATTCCAGTTCGTAATTGCTTCCTGCACTAGGAAGAGCCGAAGCAACATATCCAGTCAATAAAAGTCCTCCCACAGCTGACATAAACCCACTTATCAAATAGACAAAAAATAGTTGTCTTCCAACTTTTAATCCCGATAGACGAGCAGCTACGATATTGCTACCTACTGCATAAGTAAAACGACCAAAGCGAGTATAAGAAAGTACAACTTGAAACAACACAGCTAAAGCCAACATAACAATTGCTATATAAGGAAAAATTCCTATACCACCACTTCCAAAATTCACAAATGAACTTGGGATATTAAAAACTGGCTGTCCATTGGTCAATATCAGAGCAACCCCACCTCCAATTGACAAAGTGGCGAGAGTTGCTATAAAAGGAGGCAGCTTTGCAATTGTTATTAAAAATCCATTCAAGGCCCCAACTACTAGACCAACTGCTAAACCTGCAGCAATAGCTACCTCTATTGAATTGTGTTGCATCAACAAGGCCCCCACTACCCCAGAAAGTCCAACTACAGCACCTTGTGAAAGATCTATTCCAGCAGTAATAATCACATAAGTTTGCCCAACAGCCAATACAGCTACTACTGCAACTTGTTGAATAATATGGTAAGCATTATTAGAAGATAAAAAATAAGGCGATGCCAAAGAAAAAACTATTATCAATAGAACTAAGGCCGAAGCAACCAATGAAGAATTGAATAGATCTTTCCACTTAGAAGATTTAAGTGAAATTTTTTTATCTAAATCTGATTCTTCTAAAGAACTATCTTGTGTTGCAGTATTACTAAACATTTATTCCCCCTCTAAATCTTGTCGGCTTTATTATTTCAAAGCCATTGCTGAAATGATTGCCTCTTCTGTGGCTTGTTCTCCTTGTAATTCAGAAACTATTTTTCCCCTTGAAAGAACTACGATTCGATCACACATCCCCAATAGTTCAGGATTGTGTGATGAGACAAAAACAATACTCATACCTAAATCAGCTAGTTCATTTATAGATTCAAATAAATCAGCTTTGGATCCAACATCTATGCCTTTAGTCGGATCATTTAAAACCAGACAGATTCCAGCCATTTGAATCCATTTCCCAACAACTACTTTTTGTTGAGTTCCTCCAGAAAGACTTGCCACTGGAGCTTTTAATGTAGAAGTTTTTATACGGAGACGTTTTACTATTTCTTGGGCATAATTTTCTTCTTTATTCCTTTTTATAAATTTGACTACTTTAGTCAAAAAAGGACAATCTTTTTTAGCAATTATTGGAAGAGATAGATTTGTCTTTATAGACAAATTGGGTAAAAAACCTTCTAAACGCCTATCTTCTGGAATGTAAACAACTCCTTTTGCTATTGCGTCTTGAACATGACGAAATCGAACTGGATTATTGTGGAGAAACATTTGACCTGATTTTAGAGGTAATACTCCTGCAATAAGCTCGGCTAGAGAACTCTGACCAGATCCAACTACTCCCCCTACGCCTAGGATCTCTCCTTGGTAAATCTTTAGATCTACCCCATCTAGTTCATCTGTACAAGCTGAACGCAATTCCAACAGAACTTGATTTCCAGAAGTTTTTTTCCTCTTAGGGTAAAACTGATCTAAGCGTCTACCCAACATGGCATTTACTATTTTGGCCTCATCTAAATTTTGTATTTTTTCAGATAAAACCTGCTCTCCATCCCTAAGCACTGCCACCTGATCGGCTACTTCAAAAACTTCTTCTAAATGATGAGAAATAAACAAAATGGTTATGCCTTTGGATTTGAGATTGAGCATTATCTCAAAGAGCTGACTAACTTCTTCTTGTCTAATAGCAGCTGTGGGTTCATCCAAAATCATTACTTGGGGATCCTTAGCAAGGCATTTCAAAATTTCAATAAGTTGCTGACTTGCTGTTGGAAGAGACCCAATAGGAAGAGATAGATTTAATTTTGGAAAACCAGCTTGAGCCATTATGGAATCACTTTTTCTTCTTATGGCTGTTTTGTCTAAAAATGGTCCTTTAGTTTTTTCTCTGCCAATCATTATGTTCGCATAACCTGACAGATGAGGAAAAAGACTAAGTTCTTGGAACACAGTTGCAATTCCATGCTGATTAGCAATTATTGGACTAGATAGCTCTACTTGTTTTCCATCAAGTATTACTCTTCCGCTATCTGGTTGATGAACTCCTGCCAGTACTTTCATTAAAGTACTTTTACCTGATCCATTTTCTCCAGCTATTGCTTGAATAGTACCTGAATCAACCTCAAGAGTTACGCCCTTCAAAGCTTGAGTAGCGCCAAAACTTTTTGTGATATCTTCTAGTTTTAACATTTTTATTACCCTTTTTAGCTCTAAGAACCAAGCGTTGAAAAATAATTTTTATTTTTAGACTGCAATTTAGCTAATTTGTGAGATATCTCATAAGTTGCGGGATATAAATCCCGATATATCCCATACATTTGGTCATAAAGCGGCTTCAATGATAAATTAGGCGTTATCAATCTATCTGTATAATTCCAAACTTTATCTGGAGTAGTTGCTCCTATAGCTAGGGCTCCAAACCAGGCATCTCCATAGCTAGCTCCAATGGTATATCTTGGGATCTTTTGACTAAATCCTGTTATATCTGAAACTATTTGTGGCCAAAGTTCTCCTTTGGTTCCACCCCCAACTGCAATTAACTGCGGTGCACTACCAGAAGCTTGAGTCATAGTTTCTAAGTTGTGTCTTACTCCAAAGCCAATAGCTTCTAACAAACTCCTATATATCGCCCCCCTTGTGTGACTTAGAGTTAACCCACAAATAACACCTCTGGCTAAAGGGTCAAATAAAGGAGTACGTTCACCTTCAAAATAAGGAAGTACCACCAAGCCATCTGAGCCGGGATTAGAGCTAGAAGCTTGATTTAAAAGATCTTCATAACTTGGAGACTGAACTAAATTTTTCATCCAAGTAGTCAAAGCTCCTGAAGTTGACATTCCCGCTGCCAAAGTCCAGGTATCTTTTAAAAATCCAGCAGTTGACCATAAATATGGAGAAGAAATTGGCTTTGGACAAGATTGGACCAAAAACATAGTTGTTCCATACATAACCATGGTCTCACCCGGAGATTGGACGCCTATGCTTGCTGCTTCTGCCCATGCATCTATAGTTCCTCCAACAACAACGGTTCCTTTTTTGAGACCTATAGATTCAAATTCAGACGTAGCTATGGTTCCTACTTGCTCACTTGGCCAAACCAAATTAGGAAGCTCTAATTGAGGTGCTAAATCTGTAGCCCACTCATCTATCCAGCTTTGTTTAGACAAATCATACAAAGGATCACACTGACTAGCTGAATGATGATCTAATACATATTGACCAGTCAATCTATAGACAATAAAAGAATGAGCCATAAAAAATTTTTTAGTTTGTCTCCAAACTTCAGGCTCATTTTTGTCAATCCATAAAAGTTTAGGTCCGATAGCTTGACTAGATAGATAGGAACCACTTTTAGCTAGAATTTCTTGTTTGCCATAACGTTGATTCAATTGTTCTATCTCATTAGTAGCTCGTGTATCTATTCCATATAAAATGCCATTACGCAGTGGAGTACCTGCCTCATCACAAGGCAATAGGCAAGGACCTATTCCACTTACACAAACACAGCTAATAGTTCCTGGATTATTTTTATGCAAAGTGGTACAAATATCAATAAAATCTGCCCACCAACTATCTTCGGGATCGTGTTCTGCCCAACCGGGATGGGGCAGCAATAAGTCATGAGGTTTTTCAAATTGATCAATTAGAGTTCCATCTGGAGCGACCAAAACCCCTTTTGAGCTCAAAGTCCCAATATCTAGCCCTAAAATCATCTCGTTCATGCAGCAGATCCAAATCCGTCATAATCAATTCCCAACAAAAGACATACACTTTTGAGTTCTTGAACAAAATCTCCAGGTATGACATGAATATGATTAGAGCCATATCTAGATAGAATTTCTTCAGCATTAGCATCAAAACGAGCAAAAGCATGAGGCCATTCATAAGTAGATTGCTTCATTAAATCCTCATTGGTTTGTTGGTCGTATTGCTCAAAACTTCCTCGCAAAACTTGCATTCTATAATTACCATTTAGACGAGTAAGTCTTGCAAAAGTAAAATCTCCCTCAGCTGCTAAAAAATGAACAGCAGCTCCTCCAGCAGGGAAATAAAATATTTCCGGCAAAAGTGATACTTTTGATAAATTTTCCGCAGGATCATCACTTCTAGCAGCAAACCAGGTTGGATGTTGACCTGAATTACAAAGATCCCAAATATTTCTATCTTGGTGATAATGGCGAATATCTGCAAATAATACAGGGGTATTAGAAATAAGTTTAAGTATCTGCATACTCAAAGCACCATCCATATCTGATTCAGTGGCACAGACATGGGTTGGTTTGGGACCATCCCAATCATAGGGATCATTAAGAAAAGCTTCTGTAAGATCCATAGTTGCAAAATTGTCAGTAAGTTCAGGCTGACCTTTGATGCCGCAAAAATCTAAATTTCTCTCATCAATTATTTCTCGCATCACATAATAAGAACGTATTTGACGTTCTAGAATTTGAGGAGTTAATTTATTGCCATCATAGTTAACTGCTGCTGCATTTTTTTCAAGCCACTGTCTAGCAGATTGAACTTTTTCATTATCAATTTGGTCACTACGACGAACAATTTCCCATTGGTCAATCTCTTCTACATCTATACCAAAAACCCTCATCCACTGATCAGTATTTCCCACTGCTGTATACATCCCCATTGGTCGCCCACCAATTCGGCCAAAAGTTGAACCTCTAAGGCTACTAACTGCATAACCAGCTTTTATATAAGAGTCCAATTTGGAAAAAACTCCTGGATTTGCAATATCTCCCCATAACCTTAGATGGGTGCGCCCAATTTGATCTAAACCTCCCCCAGCCGCCAACATCCCAACCATGCCAGGATAGGTAGGATCTATATTTGAAAACAAAAGTAAAGGACCAATAGTTGCTTTTGCTGCCAGCATCGAAAAATGAGGAAATGCCCAAACTGCAATATTAAATATTGTTATATCGGGGTGAGAT
>JAJYPT010000066.1 GCA_021795135.1 Actinomycetes bacterium | reverse complement strand
TTGTATTACGTTTTTCCCAGTTTATTTCAGCGTCTGATTTTTTGAGGTATAAAGGTTTTACCTCATCTGGGGATACAAAATCTTCCCTCACAACTCTTGGATAACTAAGTTCAACTAAACGAGCTGCTGAGGGATAATATCCTTCAGCGGGTGCAATTTCTATACGAGAATCTTGAACAAGAATATTAGAGTAACGATTGGCAGCTTCTCCAATAAGTAAAGTTTCTTCACCTCTAGAAAATAGCTCTGCAGCTAATTCTTGAGGAGTGGCACACTTATTAGGAGAAATTCTTTGCATCCCTCTTGGAAGACCTTTATACAGAGCATAAAAAACTTCCCCTCGACCTGCATTCATAACTGAGACTACCAAACGGTCACTGTAGTGATAAGGGAAAGACAAAAGATCTAGACTAGAATAAGCAACCATTGGAAGTCCAATTGTTTCAGCTATTGTTTTAGCAATAGTAACTCCAACTCTCAATCCACTAAAAAGACCTGGTCCTATATCTACAGCAATAGCAGCTAAATCAGACCAGTCATGGCTAGTGGTACTTAGAAGGTGTTTTATTGAAGGTATAAGAATTTCGGTATGTTTTTTCTCAACACGAACTCGAAAAGAACTTATTACCCCGTCTTTATCCCCCAAAGCACAACTGAGTTGTTTGGTTGCTGTATCTATACCTAAAACAATCATTGCTTGGGTTCTTTCTCTAAATCATCTAAGCTAATTTTTAAACTTTGTTCTCTTTTTGTCCAATTTGTTCCCACGGATCTAAATTCAATTCTTCTAGTTTCATCTTCTTCAATAAAAATATCAACGGCTAAAAAATCGGGCGGGAAAACCTCTGAGGCTACATCGCCCCATTCAATCAAGCCAACGGCTCCTTCATCTAAAGTTTCCATAATTCCCAAATCAATAACCTCTTGAGAATATTCCAGGCGATAAAGATCTGCGTGTAACAATACGATAGGACCTTGGTAAATGTGCATTAAGGTAAAAGTAGGGCTACTTACTCTTTCAATGATTCCCATTCCCTTAGCCACACCTTGTGCAAATACGGTCTTACCTGAACCAAGATCTCCAGAGACAAGAATCAAATCTCCTTCTTGTACAAGATGACCTAAAATTTGGCCAACTAAAAATGTAAATTGGGTCGAAGGACTTTTGATCTCTATCATCCGTTAGCTTCCATAACCTGTTTGGCTTTTGCAAAATCAGATCTCATTTGTGCCAAAACTTCCCCTCTACCTCTAAGTGCTGCTGCTGGATGATACGTTGGAATTAAAATAGAGGAACCAAAAGGATATAGTTTCCCCCTAATTTGAGTTATTCCTTGATTTGTCTCCAACAAAGTTCTACTAGCCCAATTGCCCAATGTAACTATTACTGAAGGTTGTACCCAGTTGAGCTGGCCTTCTAGATAACCAAAACAAGATTGTACCTCTTCTGGCTTTGGATCTCTATTATCGGGTGGACGGCATTTAACCACATTGGCCACATAACATTGCTCTGGCTCCATAGTCATTTCTTGTTTTATTAATTTGTCTAAAAGTTGGCCAGAGCGTCCCACAAAAGGTTTACCTTCTAAATCTTCATTTTTACCTGGAGCTTCCCCTATAAACATGATACGTGCTTTTGGATTGCCTCGAGAAAAAACGGAGTTGGTTCTTGTTTGACTTAACGAACATTTGACACATGTACTTGCTTGAATTTTGAGTTGATCTAAAGAATCCATCTTTGCCGCCTAAACTTAGTCAAATTGCAACAACCACTCGTTGCATTCTTTGTCGCTATAAAATCTTGGTATTCTGTCACTGAGACTGGTCAATATTTCATAAGTAATAGTTTCAAGATGAGTTGCTAAATCTAGAGCCGATATAGATTCTTTGCCTTGAGTGCCTATAAAAACTACCTCATCTCCGATTTTGACATTTTCAATATCTCCACAATCAATCAAAATTTGATCCATAGTAACTGTTCCTGCAAAGGGTCTGCGTTGAGAGTTTAACAATACTTGAGCACCATTGAGCGAAAGACGACGTAAGATGCCATCGGCATAACCAATTGGAGCAACCCCATAGGTACACTCTTGGGGCTTTTTATACCTCAGACCATAAGAAACTCCTTCACCAGCTGGTACTTTTCTCAATAAAGACAACAAAGCCTTCAAAGACAGAGCCGGCTTTAAGCCTTGTTTTAATATTTGAGATCCAAAAGGAACAGGCGGATAACCATAAAGGGCAATTCCCACTCTAACTAAGTCAAAATGAGTCTGAGGATAGCGTAAAAGAGCAGCTGAATTAGCTAGATGAACTATTCCAGGATCTATGTCATATTGTTCCAACAGTGACAAAAAGCGATTAAATTGATCTAACTGATAAGTAGTAAAACTATCTTGGTCATCATCTGCACAGGCAAAATGAGAACAAACTCCTTCTAGTGTTAATTTTGGATCTTGGGCAATTAAATGAGCAAGGATAAGACCTTCTTGGCTAGAAGCACCTACTCTGTGCATTCCAGTATCTATTTTCAAATGCATCTTTGGTCTATAACTTTTCGAAATTTCTTTTGCTGCTTGGAGACCCAATTCTGTATAGACCATAAAAGAAAACCCATATTGAGCTACTTTTGCAATCATATTAGGATGAGGTTGGGAGAGTAATAAAATTGGAGCTTGTATTTTAGCCTCTCGAAGCTGTATTGCTTCTTCTAAAGTTGCAACCCCAAGCCAACTAGCTCCTCCTTTGATCGCAGCTTTTGAAACCTCGACAGCTCCATGTCCATAAGCATTAGCCTTGACAACGGCACATAGTTGAGAAGGGTATGCCAACGAGGTTAGAATTTTTGCATTATTTTCTATAATATCTAAATCAATATGGGCCCATACGGGTCGGGACAAAGCAGGAATCATTAGCTATATTGAACAACACAATCAGTATCTAAATTTGGCAAAGATGAAAGATATTGAGCTAACAGTTCGAAAAGATCACTAGCAATCAAACCTTCTTCAAATCCCAATCTTGAAGCAGCTCCATGAGCATGGGCTGCAAAAGCTGCTGCTTCAAATGTACCTAGTCCTCGAGCTATAAAAGCACCTATAATTCCTGATAAAACATCTCCAGTTCCAGCAGTTGCTAGTCGGCTATTGCCTGTGTTGACTAATAAGACGTTGCCCTTATCATTAGCTACTACAGTTGTAGAGCCCTTTAGCAGTACAACTGCAGAACAAAATCGTGCTAATTCTATAGCTTGTTCAACCCTATTTGGACCTACTTGTTCCCCAAATAAGCGAGCAAATTCTGCTTCATGAGGAGTTATAACTACTTTATGTGCATTTGGGTTTTTGTTTCTATGTCTAATCAATTCAGCTAAATGTTGTTTGGTTTTCAAAACATTTAAAGCATCAGCATCTAAAACAAGACCCACTTGAGAATTAGCTACGAGGTACTCTATAGCTTTTTCTGTCTCAACAGAAGTTCCAAGACCTGGGCCTAGGACTATAGACTTAAAACGAGACAATACTTTTTCTGCTTCCAAATGCCAATTTTGTTTCGGCAAAGTCAATCCAACTGCTTCACCAAAATCAACTTGGGCTAAATCCGCACCCGGAATACCTAAACGAACCATTCCAGCTCCTGCTCTCATCGCTGCTTTAGAAGCCAACAATGCAGCACCAGAAAATCCAGGAGATCCTGCTATGATCAAAGTCGAAGTTTTCCACTTATGAGAATCTCGAGACCTTTTAGGAAGATGTTGTTGGAGGTCTTTATCTTCGACTAGGTAAATATCTGCTTTTTCAATATTTAAACCTATTGGAGCAACTTCTACCTCTCCTGAAAATTGAGGACCTTGATTTATCAAAAGACCAAGTTTTAAAGCTCCAAAGGTAACTGTCGAAGTTGCTTTAATGGCTCCTTTGGGAACAATGCCTAAATCTCCTTGGACACCTGAAGCTATATCAGCTGCCAAAACAGGAATTTTCGAATCGACTTTAGGAGCGTCAAATCCGGCTTTTAGTCCAGTACCGAAAGCTGCATCTATAACTAAGTCACACCCATAAATAGACTTTATACCTTGGTGGGCATCTAGTATTTCAACACTTGCCCCACGAGAAGCCAAAATACCTCCAGCTACACGTCCATCGTCACCATTGTGACCTTTGCCTGACAATATCTTGACTTTTTTCCCATAGCAACCATTCATTAAATTTATTGCCTTAATTGCCAAAGCCATTCCCGCTCTTTCAATTAAGGCTTCTATAGGAACAGACTCTATGGCTTTGGCATCAATTGCAGCCATTTGGTGAGGAAACAAAACAGGTTTCACCATGACCTCCTAGCTTAGGCAGTACTTTCAATAACTATATCTGCAAAGCCACAACTATTGCTGTAGCTGAAACTGAAGTATGGGTCAAAGAAACTAAACATTTTCCAATATCTTTAGAATTGGCCAACTCTAAAGCTCTTCCTCTTAGCTCTATATAAGGAGCTTTATTTTTAGATATCACTTCTACTTCATCAAATCCAAAAGATCCTATCCCAACCCCAAGTGCTTTCATTGTTGCTTCTTTAGCGCTAAAACGCACAGCAAAACGTTGAGTAGGATCTTTGAATTTAGTCGCATATTTAATTTCTTGTGGGGAAAAAAGTTTCCTAATCAGATTAGGTCGTCGTTTTAGAACTAAACCAAATCTTAGAATTTCAACTGTATCTATGCCAATTCCAACTACATTAGAAGTCGAAGAAAAACTCCAAGTCATTCGACAGTAACTGTTTTAGCCAAATTTCGAGGTTGATCTACATCATTTCCCTTTAGCTTGGCTAAAAAATAAGCAAATAACTGTAATGGTATAACATCTATAGCTGGAGCAAATAGAGGCCTGACCAGAGGGACCCAAAGAACTATATCTGCTTGGGCAGCAGTTTGGGTATCTCCATCATTGGCAATCAAAATAACAGTTGCGCCCCTTGCTTTTACCTCTGCAATATTAGACATCATCTTTTCCCACAAAGGAGTACGAGTTGCAACCCCAATAACTATAGTACCTGGCTGAATCAGTGCAATAGGTCCATGCTTTAATTCTCCTGCTGGATAACCTTCAGCTCTAAGATATGAGATCTCTTTGAGTTTCAAAGCTCCTTCTAGGGCAACTGGATAACCTACATGACGGCCTAAAAAGAAAAAATCTTTGGCATCTATGGTTTCAAGAGCAGCTTGTCTTACTTGTTCAATTCTTTCCGGCTCTAAAGTAGTTGCTATATGGGTAGGCAATTTCTGTAGACCTGTCAATATTTCTCTAGTTTCTTGAGAATAAAGAGTTCCTCTAACTTGTGCAAGATATAAAGCTAAAATCTCCATAGCAACTATTTGAGCAAGATGGGTTTTAGTAGCAGCAACTCCAATTTCAGGTCCAGCTCTTGTATACAAAACAGCATCTGCTTCTCTTGCCATCGAAGAACCAACCACATTAGAGATGACTAATACTTTTGCTTTCCATCTTTTTGCTTCTCGCATAGCTTGCAAGGTATCTATAGTCTCACCTGATTGACTTACTCCAACAACTAAAGTATCACTATCTAAAACAGGGTCTCGATATCTAAATTCACTGGCAATATCAATTTCAACAGGCAATCGAGTCCAGTGTTCTATTGCATACTTAGCTACTAGACCAGCATGATAGCTAGTGCCACATCCAACAATGAAAACTTTGTCTATTCCTCGAAGCTCTTCATCTGAAAGTCTCATCTCATCCAAAGCAATTAAATGATCAGGCAAAAGACGTCCAAGTAGAGTCTCTCTTACAGCATCGGGTTGTTCGTGAATTTCTTTGAGCATAAAATCATCAAAGCCACCTTTTTCTGCAGCTTTGAGATCCCAATCAATTTTCAACGCTTGGGGGGTTAGTTGATTGCCATCTAAGTCACTAACAACAATTCCCCCTGGTCGCAGTTCTACCAATTGGTCATCTTCTATAGCAAAAAAGTCCTCCACATGTCCCAACAAAGCAGGCACATCAGAAGCAAGCAATGACAAGCCCTTAGAGGTTCCAACAATCAAAGGTGAAACCCTTCTAACAGCTACTATAAGGTCGGGTTCATCTACATCTATCACAGCAAGGGCAAAAGATCCCTCAATTTTTTTTACTGTTTGTCTAACTGCATCAACAAGACCAAGACCTTGGTCTAAAAAAGACTCGACTAGATGAGCTACAATCTCGGTATCGGTTTCTGAAACAAGCTCATGTCCTTGTGCAACTAACTCATCACCCAAAGGTAAGAAATTTTCAATAATTCCATTATGAACAACTCCCAAGCGAGAAGTGCAATCAAAATGAGGATGAGCATTTACCAAAGTAGGCGCTCCATGGGTAGCCCAGCGAGTGTGACCTATTCCACAACTACTAGCTGGTGCACCACTTATTGATGCTTTCAATTCTATGAGTTTTCCAACTTTTCTTTCTCGCCAAAGTTTATTAGAAGAACTATCTTGAAGGGCTATTCCACTAGAGTCATAACCTCGATATTCTAAACGGCTCAAACCATCTATTAATATATTCAGTATATCTTTAGAGCCAGTAGCTCCAACTATTCCACACATATCAATTTGCCAAAGTAATAATGAAAGAGTTCATAAGTTTTTCAGATTTCTGCTAAAGAGGAAATGTTTGTATATTTATCCTAAATGCTTCTTTACAATCTCACAGATATTACTCGTAATTTTTTCAGCTATTTGTTCACTTCGCGCTTCTACCATAACCCTAACTACAGGTTCAGTTCCACTTGCTCGAAGTACTATTCGACCATCTTGTCCTAATGCTTGCTCAATTTTGTTAACTTCTTCCCATAGAGCACCATGGTCTTTTAATAGCGCTTTGTCTATAACTTTCAAATTATGAATAACTTGGGGGAGACGTTTCATAGAATTATCTGCCAACGTGCTCAAAGGTTGGCTTTTTCTTTTCAAAAGGTCTAAAAGTTGTAATCCAGTTAAAATTCCATCTCCTGTGCTAGCAAGATGTCTAAAAATTATATGACCAGATTGCTCTCCACCTAGTACGAGGCCTTTGTCTTCGATCATAGATAGAACAAATCTATCTCCTACTGATGTCTGATATACTTCAATTCCAGCTTCAGCCATAGCAAGATGAAAACCCAAGTTGGTCATTACTGTCACAGCAACTCCAGGACCGGTCAATAACTTGCGCTGATTTAAATCAAGAGCAAATAAAGCAATCAGTTGATCGCCATCAATTAGACGACCCTTTTCATCAATTGCTAAGACCCTATCTGAATCCCCATCAAAAGCTAATCCTACATCTGCTCCAAGTTCTACTACTCGTTTAGCCAAAGCTTCTGGATGAGTTGAGCCAAATCCTTTATTGATATTGACCCCGTTGGGACTTGCTCCAATTATTTCTACTTTGGCTCCAAGATTGGAAAATACCTCATCAACAACAGCACTTGCTGCTCCATGCGCACAATCTATTACAATTTTTAAACCCTTGAGATCTTGAGATTCAAAAGATTGTAATAGATGGGATATGTATTGACTACGATATTCTAAACGTGAAGATATCATTCCAATATCTTCACCTTGGCACCTTGAAGAAGTATGTAAACCCTTGTCTAGGGTTCTATATATCTCAGCTTCTAACGTCTTTTCCAAAGACACCGAAAGTTTAGTACCACCTTCAGAAAAAACTTTTATCCCATTATCTTGAAAAGGATTATGCGAAGCAGATATCACCACTGAGGGTAAATTGTATTTTTGAGATAAAAAAGCAAGACCAGCTGTTGGAAATATCTCTAGGTCATGTACATCACTACCTTGACTTACAATTCCAGCACTAAGAGCTGCTTGAATCATAGGTCCTGACAAACGAGTGTCTCTACCTACTAAAAAGGTAGGAGATGCCATATTCTTAGCTAAAACCCTGCCAAAAGATAGAGCTAACTCTGGAGTTAGCTCTACATTGGCTACGCCTCTTAGACCATCTGTACCAAACTGCAAAGGCACTATTAACGCTTAGAGTACTGAGGTGCCTTACGTGCTTTTTTGAGTCCATATTTCTTAGACTCTTTTTCTCTAGCATCTCGGGTCAAAAGACCTGCTTTTTTCAAAGAAGAACGCAAGTCTGGGTCTAATTCAACTAAAGCCCTAGCTATTCCAAGTCTCAATGCTCCAGCTTGTCCTGATACCCCTCCACCTTTAATGGTGGCATCTATATCAAAATTTTCTGAATTAGTTATTCTAAGGGGTTCTGCTACAATCATTCGATAAGTAGCAGATGGAAAGTAATTTTCTAATGGCCTTTTATTTATGGTCATTACTCCATTACCTGGACGTAATCTAACTCTAGCTATAGCCTCTTTACGTCTTCCTGTTGTTTGTAATAATGGTTTGGGCATAAATACTCCTAAGAAATACGTTGCGCACTTGCTAGATCTAATTGCTTAGGTAGCTGTGCTGCATGAGGATGAGTAGGGCCAGAATAAACTTTTAACTTCTTCAACATTTGTCTGCCTAAGGGCCCTTTGGGAAGCATTCCCTTTACAGCCCTACGCACAACCTCATCAGACTCAGACTGCAAAAGATCAGAAAAAGTCTTTTCTCTCAAGCCACCTGGATAACCACTATGGCGGTAATAAATCTTTTTTTGAGCTTTGTCAGATGTTAAAACGATTTGGGATGTATTTATAACAATAACATGATCGCCAGTATCTAGATGAGGCGTAAACATAGCCTTATGCTTACCTCGAAGAAGTGTTGCAACTTCTGTTGCTAAGCGACCAAGCACTAAACCTTGTGCATCAATAAGGTGCCACTGTCGGCTTACTTCGGTATTACTTGGAAAATATGTACGCACAGCTTTCCTAAACTTTAAAATTAATAAGGAGCCAAACGGCAACTAAGATGATTTTACAATTAAAAACTAAAATGGATTGTCGCTAAAGGACAATTGTTAATCTGTTCCATTCTATTCTATTAAACCCAGTTCTGTCACCATATTTATAATTAAGTATGCTTTTAATAGCCAACTTCCAAGATCGGAA
>JAJYPT010000065.1 GCA_021795135.1 Actinomycetes bacterium | reverse complement strand
ACAAAAAGAATGCAACCCAAAAAGCAACCCGCTACTACAAATATATTGAGTTTGAAACAAAACATATTTTGTAGGAATTTTTTGGATAAGCGAGCACATACCCCCATTACAAGGGTAAGTATCGATTTATTTGGGAAGGAAAATATCTAGCTTTTTTCAAAACTAGATATTTTTATTCAGTTTATCCTTGGGCTAGTTTGTAAATCCCAGCACGAAACTTATTTATCTTTATGAATACTTTTTACCCTATCTAGGGCTAGATTAAACTTTTAATCTCTTGTTTTTCTGCTAAGAGTTCATCTTTTGTAAGGCTAATTTTAGAAGCACTAAAAGAATCAATCTCTATTCCTTCGACTACCTGCCAGTCTTTGCCATCGCTTCTTATAGGAAAACCAAACTGCAAACCTTCAGGTATACCATATTGACCTTGGCTTGAGACTCCAACAGAATGCCAATCTTTGCCAGGAGTAGGTTCTATAATACTTTTTACAGAATCTATTACCGCATTAGCTGCCGAAGCTGCTGAAGATGCACCTCGGGCTTTTATAATTGCAGCACCTCTTTGTTGAACTGATTCAATAAAATCTCCTTGCAACCAAGCATCGTCTTTTATGACTTGTTGTGCTGGAACTGAATTGATCAAAGCATTAGTATAATCAGGGTATTGAGTCGAAGAATGATTCCCCCATACCACTAGGTTAGAAACTTGGTCTATGTCGACCCCAGCTTTTTGTGCTAATTGAGACTTAGCTCGGTTTTCATCAAGTCTCATCATAGAAAACCATCTATCGGCAGGGATATCTTTAGCATTAGAACGAGCAATTAGACAATTGGTATTACAAGGATTTCCAACTACTAAGCTTCGTATGTCTGAACTTGCCGAACTAGCCAAAGCTTGACCTTGCTCTTTGAATATTTGGGCATTTTTAGAAAGAAGATCTCTCCTTTCCATGCCAGCTTTTCTAGGAAAAGCCCCTATCATCAAAGCCCAAGAAACCCCATCAAAGGCTTTAGTGGCACTAGAAGTAGTCTCTATATCTACTAAGTTGGGAAAAGCACAATCAACTAACTCCATAGCCACCCCTTCTAGAGCATCCAAAGCACTATCGAGTTCTAAGAGTTGCAAAATTATTTTTTGAGACTTTCCGAACATCTCTCCTGCAGCTAAGCGAAACAATAAGCTGTAAGAAATTTGTCCAGCTGCTCCAGTAACAGCTACTTTAATTGGGTTTTGAGATGTGACCATTTTTAAATTCTATCTACTATTGCAGAGGAAAATTCAGAGCATTTAAGTTCCGTTGAGCCTGGAATCAGTCGAGCAAAATCATATGTGACAGTTCTTTCTTTGATGGTCTCAGCCAAAGCTTTTGTAATTAAATCAGCTACATCTTGCCATCCAAGATATTCAAACATCAAAACTCCAGAAAGAATAACAGAACCAGGATTTACTTTGTCTAACCCAGCATATTTTGGAGCTGTGCCATGTGTTGCTTCAAATACTCCATGTCCTGTTAGGTAATTGATATTTGCACCTGGGGCTATACCTATTCCCCCAACTTGGGCAGCCAATGCATCTGACATATAGTCTCCGTTGAGATTAGTCGAAGCTATTACATCAAATTCAGAAGGTCTTATCAAAGCTTGTTGAAAAAATATGTCTGCAATTACATCTTTTATTAAAATTAGATCCCCTGGGTCTCCCCCACAGTCATCCCATCCAATAGCTCGTCCAGCAAATTCTTCCCTAACAAGCTCATATCCCCACGCTCTGAAAGCACCTTCTGTAAATTTTTGGATATTGCCTTTATGAACCAAGGTAACGCTTTTGCGACCTTTTTCTAAAGCATAATTTATAGCTGCTCTTATCAAGCGCTTAGAACCAAAATCTGAAACTGGCTTTATACCTATTCCTGAACCCTCTCGAATATTCCAGCCAAATTCTTCATGTAAAAATTCCATCAAACGCTTTGCTTGAGTACTACCAGCTTGAACTTCAAGTCCAGAATAAACATCTTCTGTATTTTCTCTAAAGATCACCATATCTACATCTTGGGGGTTATTTACAGGAGAAGGGACTCCTTCAAAATAACGAATTGGACGAAGACATACATATAGGTCTAAAATTTGTCTCAAAGCTACGTTCAAAGAACGTATCCCTCCACCTACTGGAGTGGTCAAAGGTCCTTTTATGCCTACTAAATACTCATCTAAGGCTTTTATGGTCTCTTGAGGTAGCCATTGGCCAGTCTCATCAAAGGCTTTTTGGCCTGCTAATACTTCCTTCCAGGCGATTTTACGCCCAGTTTTTGCAACTGCTGCATCAAAAACAGCCCTTGCAGCTGGCCAAATATCAATTCCAGTCCCATCTCCTTGTATAAAAGGAATTACGACTTCATTTGGGACTTGAAGTTTTCCATTTTTACCTAAAGTAATTTTGTCCGCCATAAAAGCCCCCTCAGATGTTTAATTAAAGTAAAAAATCTATTACTCGTTATAAGTTTATCTTTAGCAATATAAATATTTATCTTGCTAATCCTAGATTAGAAAAAATCTCTTTAGTTACCCAAGCATCATTCATCGTATAAAAATGTAGTCCTGGCACAGACTCATCCAATAAGTCTTGAGCAAGCTGGGTAGCCACCTCTATACCTATACGACGAATTTCGTCTGGTTTATCTTGTACTTTTTCCAGTCTAGACCTCAAACTATGTGGCACTTCAGTTCCTGACAACTGCGCCATTTTATAAATAGCCGATAGCCTAGTAATTGGCATAATTCCAGGCAAAACAGGTTTCTTTACTCCTAAATTATCTAGATCTTCTAAAAGATCTAGATATAACTTTTTATCAAAAAAGAATTGAGTAATACCAAAGTCTGCCCGCTTTAGTTTCTGAGTCAGATAAAACCGATCCATTTTTATATCATTTGAAGAAGGATGCCCTTCAGGATGAGCAGCTACTGCAATATTGAATCCGCCAATTGACCTAGCTAATTCTACCAGTTCAATAGCGTGTCGAAGTTCTCCTTCTTCTAAATTAGAATCCGAATTCAAAGGAGGATCTCCATGAATAGCTAAAATATTATCTATTCCAGCTTGTTTGTAACGTTGCAAGATATCAATAAGTTCTTTTTTAGTCTGAGATGCACAAGTTAGGTGAGCCATAGGAACCATAGAGGTCTCATTTTTTATTCTAACTACTAATTCATGGGTTTTTTCTCTGGTAGAACCAGCCGCTCCGTAAGTAATGGAGACAAAAGAAGGATTCAAAGAAGCAAATTCAACTAATGATTGATCTAGTTTGCGCTGAGCAATTTCTGTACGTGCTGGCCATAGCTCTATTGAAAAACTCTTATGAGCTTTAAATAACTCAGCTACTTGAGCCATAGATCCTTGTAAAGTTGGACCTTTGTCTTGTAATTTAATTGAATCTGGCATAAAATAATCGAAAAAATTAGTGCCTAAAATGGCGCTCTGAGGTCAAAACCATCGCAATTTCATGCTCATCGGCTGCAGCTATTACTTCTTTATCCCTCATTGATCCTCCAGGTTGTATAACTGCTTTTACTCCAGAATTAGCCAAAGAATCCAATCCGTCTCTAAATGGGAAAAAAGCATCACTAGCAGCTACTGAACCTTTAGATTTTTCTCCAGCTTTTTCAACTGCTATTTTGGCTGAGTCTAATCTAGAAGGTTGACCTGCTCCTATGCCTACAGAATTTCCATCTTTTACCAAAATAATGGCATTAGATTTTACATAGCCACAAACTATCCAAGCCATCTCTAAATCCAACCACTGTTGCTCGCTGGGCTCAAAATTACCAGCCACTTTCCAATTAGGGCGTCTAGAAATAAAAGTATCTGAATATTGGACTAAATATCCTCCATCTACTTTTCTCAAATCCAATCCCTCTACACCAGGAGGCTCCAAGGAAAGTATTCTCATGTTTTTTCTTTTAGCTTCTAAGATTTCAAGGGCTGTTTGAGAAAAAGAAGGAGCCATCAAAACATCAGCTTTTGGATTGGCAACAATTTTTTGGGCCAGTTGTTCATCTACTGGTCTATTTAGAGCAACGATGCCACCAAATGCAGATATGGGATCAGCATCAAAAGCTTTTTGATAAGCAACAGATATATCATTATCTATTGCCACTCCAGAAGGATTAGCATGTTTTATAACAGCTGCTGTGGGAGAATCACCCAATTCGTGCACTAATCGCCAAGCAGCTTCTCCATCAAATAAATTAAGATAAGAAAGCTCTATACCCCAATGCTGGACAGCGCTATCCCAAAAACCCTTACTTGTATCTTTACGATATCTAGCTCCTATTTGATGAGGGTTTTCCCCATAACGCAAATCTTGTACTTTTTCTAGGCTCAAGTGTAAACTTGGTGGTAATTCATTGTCTTTTTGCAACTTAGAATCAAACCATTGTACAATTTGAGCATCATAAGAAGCTGTATGAGCAAAAGCTTTCCTAGCTAGCTCTAACCTCTTAGAATCACTAAGGCTACCTGAAGATTTTAACTCTTGGATTATAGAGTCATAATCTTTGGGGCTAACTATTACTCCAACACTAGAATGGTTTTTTGCAGCAGCCCTAACCATAGTAGGACCTCCAACATCGATCATTTCTATAGATGGACTGTCTCCAAAAGGATACAAATTACAAAACACAAGATCTATAGGATCAATATTGCGATTTTCTAAATCCTGCATATGCTCAGGGTTTGATCGATCAGCCAAAATAGCACCATGTATGTTTGGATGCAAAGTTTTTACTCTTCCTCCAAGCATTTCGGGGGCCAATGTAACTTGTTCTACTGAACTGTGTGCAATACCCGCTTCATCTAAAGCATGAGAGGTGCCACCACTTGCAATAATTTCTATTCCTAGTTCAGTCAAAGCTTGTCCAAGCTCCACCAAACCTGTTTTATCATAAACAGAGAGCAAGGCCCTCATAGAACATGGCCTCCTTGTGAGATTTCTAAGATACATTTAGGGTAAAGTCGTCGTTCTACTTCTTTGATTCTTTCATGCAATGAAGCAGGTGTGTCGTTTTCAAATACAGGTACTGCTTCTTGGGCTAGGATCGGTCCGGCATCTACTTGAGGAGTCGCTATATGCACCGTACATCCACTTAGCTTTACCCCTGCTGCCAATGATGCCTCTACAGCATGGGCTCCTTTGAATGATGGTAATAAAGCAGGATGAGTATTTAGAACTTTGTTGGGAAAAGCATCAAAGATAGGCTCTCCCAAAATAGTCATAAACCCTGCCATAGCAACAAGTTCGACTTTGTAATTTAGTAGCTTTTCAACAACCCGACTAGTGTAATCGTTGCGATCAAAATCTCCACCATAGCTTTTTCTTTCTACTAATTCAGTAGCTATTGCGTTAGATCTAGCTACATCTAGTCCCAAACATGGTCTATCGCTTACTACTACACAAATATCTATTCCTGATTGAATCAAAGCAGAAAGTATACTTCCACTTCCAGATACTAAAACTCCTACCCTCATTTATTTAACCTTAGCGCTTTTGACAACTTTTAAAAGACTAATTTGATTTTGGCAAAAGCCAATTGTTTTGCTTCAAAATATTTTCAATCAATTCTCCAGCTGCTGTTGGATTATGACCTATGATAACTCCAGCTTTTTCTAAAGCTTTTATTTTAGCCTTAGCAGTTCCTTTCCCATGAGACACGATTGCTCCAGCATGACCCATTTTTCGCCCCTCAGGAGCACTAAGTCCAGCTACGTATCCAACTACTGGTTTGGTTATATGATCTGTTATAAATTCAGCTGCTTGTTCTTCATCAGATCCTCCAATTTCACCAATCATTAGAATAGCTTTGGTATCTGGATCTTTTTCAAATGCATCAAGACAAGCTATAAAGTTGGTTCCAGGAATGGGATCTCCACCAATTCCTACACAAGTAGTTTGTCCTATTCCTTTAGAACTAAGTTCATACAAAGACTGATAAGTCAAAGTTCCAGAACGACTTACTATACCTACAGGGCCCCCCGCTAGGGCTATTTCGCCAGGAGTTATTCCTATATTGCACTGTCCTGGAGTTATAATGCCAGGACAATTTGGTCCTATAACTTTTGTCTTTGGAAAAAGTCTTTCTAGCTCATAAAATAAGCCAACTTCATCATGAACTGGGACACCTTCGGTAATAACAACTATCAATTCAATTCCAGCACTTGCTGCTTCCATGACAGCATCATAAACAAAAGGTGCTGGGACAAATACACAAGATGCATTTGTCCCAAATTCATCTACTGCTTGGGCAACAGTTGCAAAAACAGGAATTCCTTCTACGTCTTGACCTGGCTTTTTAGGATTTGTACCGGCTAAAATTTTGGTTCCATAAGCAAGATTGCGCAAAGAATGAAAACGACCTTGTTTGCCAGTTAAACCTTGAACAACTACTTTTGTATTACTATCTACAAATATAGCCATCAAAAATCCCCAGCTAATTCAACAGCTTTTGTGGCTGCTTCAATCATGTCTTGACAACTAATAAGATATTTAGAAGAATAATTTGCCAATAGCTCTTTTCCTTCTTTTGCATTCGTTCCATCCAAGCGCACCACTATTGGGCATTGCAAAGCAACTCTTTCCAAGGCTGCAATAATTCCTTTTGCGACTAAATCGCAACGAGTTATGCCTCCAAAGATATTAATTAAAATACAAGAGACCTTAGGATCAGAATTGATTACTTCTATTGCATTGGCTAATAGTTCAGCTTCAGCCCCGCCACCAACATCTAAAAAGTTAGCCGGAGAGCCTCCAGCTTGTTCTATAAGATCTAAAGTAGCCATCACAAGTCCTGCCCCATTGCCAATTATGCCAACAGAACCAGAAAGTCCTACATAATTAAGTCCTTTTTGTTTGGCTTGACGCTCGCGTGGATCCAAACTTGAACTGAGCTGATTAGTCCATTCTTTATGACGAAAAGATGCATTTAAATCTAGGGTTACTTTGGCATCTATTGCAAAAATTTTTCCCTCAACAGTTAGCCCAATGGGATTTATCTCTAACAACTCAGCATCAAGTTTTTTAAAACAATCATAGCTAGTTTGCAAAAAATCTCTAACTGCAACTTCATTAGATCCCAAATTACAATTTTGACTAATATCATCTAACACAGAATTAGCCAATTTATCCAAAGGGGCAATATTGTATTGCAAAATTAACTCGGGGTGCTTCTTGGCAAGGTCTTCTATATCAACTCCGCCTCTTTTTGAAAAAATCAAAAGATAAGATTTTTTGCGCCTATCAATGCTAAAACTTAAATAAAATTCCGAATCTAGATCTTGGGCATGTTCTACTAAAACAGATTCTACTTTTAGCCCTTTTATTTGCATATCTAGAATATCTTGAGCTACACGTGCTGCTTCAGAAGCAGAATGAACTAATCTGATACCTCCAGCTTTTGCCCTTCCACCTGTTCTAACTTGAGCTTTGAGGACAACAAATCCTCCTAAATCATTAGCTGCTTGAAAAGCCTGCTCAGAAGAAGTGATCAAACGAGATGGCAGAATCGGCAGCCCATAATTAGCTAGGTAAGCTTTTGCTTCATGTTCTAAAAGGTCCATTATATTGCCTTGATCATGCTCTTTTTAGAGGAGCATAAGCCAAAAGTAGCCTTTTTTCTCCTTTTCCTGGAAAAGAAACACTAATTTCTGCTTTGTCACCCGAACCATAAATACCTACCACGACGCCTTCCCCCCATGTTGTATGGACAACATCATCGCCAACGCCAAGATTTAGTTTTTCAGCTCCTTTTGTCCAAACAGGAGTAGTCTTTTTCTTCTTAGGCAACGTTGATAACAATGAATACCCTTCTAGATTAGAACGTTGAGACCTAGCTGGGGTCTCTAAACCCTTTACTAATTCTTTTGGTATTTCTGCTAAGAATCTACTAGGAGGATTGTGCTGAAAGCTACCCCATAAATTTCGCTCATTTGCTAGAGATAAAAATACTTTTTCTTTGGCTCTGGTGATTCCCACATAACACAAACGACGCTCTTCTTCTAGCTCATGGGGGTTATCAAAAGAACGAGAATGAGGGAAAAGCCCTTCTTCAAAACCAATTAAAAATATAAAAGGAAATTCTAGACCCTTAGCAGCATGCAAAGTCATAAGTGAAACTTTAGAATCAGTATTATCTAAATCATCTGTATCGCTAATTAAACTTACTGATTCTAAAAATTCTTCTAAATCTGGATAATTTCTAGCTACCCCTATCAATTCAGAAACATTTTCCATCCGCAAAGCCCCTTCGGGACCTTCTGCAACCAAAGCTTGAGAATAACCACTTTCGTGAAGTATGTAATCTAATAATTCAGCTGGAGGCAGTACTTTGTTGTTTGCCAAGCTGTATAAGAGTCTACTTAGATGGCCTAATCCTTCATTGACCCTAGAACTAAGGCCAGCTTCAGAATAATTTTGTATAGCCCAATAAAGGCTTTGTTTATTGGCACTAGCAAAATCTGCAAGACGCCTTATGCTTGTTTCTCCCAAACCTCTTTTGGGAACGTTTATGATTCTTCTAAGTGCTACCTCATCAGATTCATTTGAGGCCAAACGTAGATAAGAAAGTAAATCTTTTATCTCTCTTCGATCATAAAAACGTGTGCCTCCAATGAGACGATAGGGAATTTTCTGCCTTACCAGTTCTTCTTCTATTGATCTACTTTGGGCATTTGCTCTATAAAATATAGCAAAATCGCTATAACTATAGGAATCTTGAGAACAAAGAGAGCTTATCCTAGAAACTACCCAAGCTGCTTCATCTCGTTCATCGGTTGCAATGTAGCAATCGATTAGATCCCCATCTTGTTTTTCGGTCCAAAGTTGTTTTGGTTTGCGCCCAAAGTTATTCTCAATTACTGCATTGGCAGCTTTCAAAATTGTTGCACTAGAGCGATAATTTTGTTCTAAATAAATTGTTTTAGTAGCTGGAAAAATCTTTTCAAACTCTAAAATATTTCGAATATCTGCGCCTCTAAATCTATAAATACTTTGGTCTGCATCTCCAACTACACATACATTTTGATGCTCAGAACCCAAAAGAAAAACTAATTCATTTTGAGCCATATTT
>JAJYPT010000064.1 GCA_021795135.1 Actinomycetes bacterium | reverse complement strand
TGCAGCACCTTGAAAAGGCTCAATAGCAGAAGGATGATTATGGCTTTCAATTCTAATTGCTATTGCAACTCCACCACCAGCATCAATCACTCCAGCATTTTCCCCTGGACCTACTAAAACTCTCTCTCCTTTTGTAGGTAAACGACGTAAATGAATACGAGATGATTTATATGAACAATGTTCTGACCACATAACACTAAACATTGCCAATTCCAAATAATTTGGAGATCTATCTAATATATCGTGAATTAATTTATTTTCATCATCTGTAAGGCCAAGAGCCTTATGGATATTACTTTCCATATCTTCAACTTAACGCTTATATAAATAAAAGTTTATAAAAACTTCTATTAATAAAAAAAAAAATCTTATTTTGGCTTGAAAATTTACTAAAAGACATAGGTATACTTCTATTTATGTCCAATGGTTTCGCCCGTGAAAAATCACCAATGTCAGACCAACATAAAGAAGCTCTTGCTGTTGGCAGAGAACAAGGGCGTTCTGTACGTCGTTATTTAGAAGCTCTTGAACTATATAGACCCAAAAGAGGTCGTAAACGTACTCCTGAATCAGTCAGACGCCAATTGAAAACAGTTGAAGAGCGAATTGAAAATGCTGATCCTTTATCTCGCTTACATCTTTTACAAGAAAGAATGGATCTAGAAGCAGAATTAGCAAAAAAAGAACACGGAGTTAACATAGCTGAATTAGAAGAAGAATTTATCAAATCAGCTAAAGAATACGGTGAAAGAAAAAATGTAAGTTATGCCGCTTGGAGAGAAGCAGGCGTAGATCCAGCTGTATTAAAAAAAGCTGGTATAGAACGAACGGGAAATGAAAAATAAGCTTATTTTCTAAGTTTTTATTAGTCATATGGTCAAAAAAAGACCATATGACTAATAAAAATTATTTAGAATCACTAAAAATAGAAGCAGAGTTAAGTAACGATTTGATCAATATTTCTCCATCCCCAGAACCAATAATAGAATTATAAGCTCTTTCGGGATGAGGCATAAGTCCAACAACGTTTCGCTGTTTATTACATATACCTGCTATATCTCCCATAGATCCATTTGGGTTATCTTCGTATCTAAGAATAATTCTATCTTGGGATTCTAATTCTTCCAAAGTGGCATAATCACAAGTAAAATTTCCCTCAAAATGACTTATGGGAATTTCTAATATAGAACCCCTTTGTGCATCATGAGTAAGTACTGAATCTGCTTCTACTTTTACTTTGATATTGTCACAAATAAATTTAAGGCCTTTATTTTTTTGGAGTACTCCTGGCAACAATCCAGCTTCTGTTAGAACTTGAAATCCATTACATATTCCAACCACTGGTCCTCCTAAGGCTGCAAATTTCTTTACCTGTCCTATGATGGCAGAAAAACGAGCTAAGGCCCCAGGACGTAAATAGTCTCCGTAGGAAAAACCTCCAGGCAAAATAACAGCGTCTATATTTGATAAATCCTCTGTGTTGTGCCAAAGAATATGTGCAGTGGCACCAAAAGCTTGTACAGCTTCTAAGGCATCGTAGTCACAATTGGAACCTGGAAACATTACTACACCGATATTGGTACTCATATTGCTCCTAACTTAGGTACCTTTTCCAACAACTATCCATCAATAGGATTTAATTCAATTACTAAAGAATCTTCAATCACAGGATTTGCTAAAAGCCTTTTACACATTTCATCTATTACCTCAGCCGCAGCCCCAACATCTTGTGCATCAATTTGAAAACGAAAAGCTTTACCCACCCTTACTCCTGAGACTTCTTCAAAACCTAATGCAGGTAAAGCTCTTTCAATAGTTGCACCTTGAGGATCAGCTATTCCAGGTCTTAATTTCACTTCAACCATCGCGTCAAATTTCAATAGATCTCCTTTGAGTATTTATAAACTCATCAAAACGGGTTCCAGTTATTAATTCAAAAGCCTTTATATACCTATTCCTAGTAGATGAAACTATCTCATCAGGCAAATAAGGTGGGGGAGGTTGTTTGTTCCATCCAGTTTCTTCTAACCAATCTCTTAGAGGCTGTTTATCAAAAGAAGCAGGAGTAGAGCCAGGTCGCCATTGTTCGGCCCACCAAAATCTAGACGAATCAGAAGTTAAAACTTCGTCGCAAAGAACTAGTTCACCTTCTATGAGTCCAAATTCAAATTTAGTATCTGCTAGTAATATTCCTTTGGTGGCAACTAGTTTAGAAGCTCTTTCATATGCTTTTAGTGAAATATCTCTAACTTGTTCAGCTAGGGTTACCCCAAGTAATTCTACAGCTGCATCAAAATCAATATTTTCATCATGTCCTTGAGCATTTTTTATAGAAGGGGTAAAAATAGGTTCACCTAGCTTGTCTGATTCAACCAAACCTGTGGGAACTTCCATGTGGTGAATAGTGCCATATGTACTATATTCTTTCCAAGCAGATCCAGATACATAGCCTCGAACTATACACTCTATTGGCAACATGTCAGCTTTTTTTACTAACATAGTTCTTCCAACTAAATAATCTTTATCCAGTCCACTTAGCTCTAAAAATTGAGCTGGAAGGTCACCTACATTAGATCCAATTAGATGATTTGGTACAATATCTTTTAGTTCTTGCAGCCAAAAGAGAGTCATCCCAGTCAATATCCGGCCTTTGTCTGGAATTAGTTTATCCATAACCACATCAAAAGCTGAGATTCGATCAGAAGTTACAAATATTAATTGATTTTGATCTAGTTCGTAGATATCTCTTACTTTTCCTGAATAAGAAGGCTTTAGGTAATTCTTGTTTTGATTATTGGTCATCCAATTTCTTTCAAAGAATTAAATATGCGGTCTATATTTCTAAACATGCGTTTTAGATCAAAGGCCTCCTCAATAGCTTGGGGAGACAACTTTACTTCAGGATCTTGACTAATCACATCTTTGAGATTTCTAGACTCTTGGTAAGCCAAAACCGCATTTCTTTGAACTATCCTATAGGCTTGGTCTCTTGGAAGACCCGAAGCAACCAAAGATAACAAAATTGATTGAGAAAATACCATTCCATTAGATAGTTCTAAGTTTTTAAGCATCTTGTCAGGTTTTACAACTAAATTTTCAATTAATTTGCTTGCCTGTTTCAATACGTAATATCCCAATAAACTAGCATCAGGAAAAATTACTCTTTCCACAGATGAATGAGAAATATCTCTCTCATGCCAAAGAGCAACATCTTCTAGGGCTGCTCCTAGGTATCCTCTCAATAACCTTGCTAGACCTGAAAGTTTTTCTGAGGTTATAGGATTTCTTTTGTGAGGCATAGCAGAAGAACCTTTTTGTCCCTTGCCAAAAGCTTCTTGAACCTCTGCAACTTCACTTCTTTGGAGATGCCTTATTTCTGTAGCAAAACTTTCGACACTTGCCCCCACACTTGCACAAGCCCAAATATATTCTGCATGTCTATCTCTAGCAATAACTTGTGTTGAAGGAACAGGCTTTAGCCCAAGAGATAGACAAACATAGTCTTCGATTGCTGGATCAATATTTGAATAAGTTCCAACAGCTCCTGATAATTTGCCTACCGCAATAGCCTCTCTGGCAGCTTTTAATCTTTTTAGATCTCGATCTGCTTGAAGAGCCCAAAGAGCTAGTTTTACTCCAAAAGTAGTTGGCTCAGCATGCATACCATGAGTACGACCAACCATAGGCGTATCTTTGTGTTCTAAGGCTTTAGCTTTCAAAACAGCTACTAATTGCTCACTGGCTTGAATCAAAAGATCTGCAGATTGGACTAAAGTCGCCGAAGAAGCTGTATCAACTATGTCTGAAGAAGTTAGACCATAGTGAATAAATTCACTATGATAAGAACCAATCTGATCTTGAACTATGTCTACAAAAGCAGCTAGATCATGATTGGTAATTTTTTCTCTTTCTAAAACCGCTTCTAAAATATGTTTTTTTACTTTAGGATTAGTAGCTTTTGACCATTGAAAATCTTTAGGTGCATCTTGTAATAAATCAATACTTTTCTTAGATACAAATTCACTGGTTTCATTAGAAACAATCCCCAAAGAAGCCATTGCTTGAACTGCTAATACTTCTACTTGTAGCCACCGACCTAAACGAGATTGATCATCAAAAAGAGTGGCCATCTCTGGCATAGAATAGCGAGGAATCATCTTATTCTGCTTATCATAGGATTCTCTAACTTTTTGTTTAGATACTTTTCTTCTATAACAAACCTGGGCATTTTAGTCAAAATGCTACAATCAGACATAACTTTTATCATTTCCTATCAAAGCTTGAAAGAGTCATTTAAAGTTAAAAATTGTTCTCTTCCTGGACCTACCCCTACCATAGTTATGTTTAGACCTGAAGATTTTTGTAAAAACAAAATATAATTGCGAGCTGATTCAGGTAACTGGTCAAAAGTGGTAGCTTGAGAAATATCTTGTGACCATCCTGGAAATTGTTCATATATAGGCTTTACTTTATGCAAGATAGATTGGTGATAAGGCATGTAGTCATAGCGGACTCCATCGGCTTCATAACCAACACAAACATTTATAGTTTCAACACCACTCAAGATATCTAGTTTAGTCAAAGCTATCTCGGATAAAGAATTGAGCCTTTTAGCTTGACGCAACATAACTACATCAAACCACCCAATGCGCCTCCGACGTCCAGTATTGGTTCCAAATTCATGACCCTTTTTACTTATGTATTCAGATCTTTCGTCAAAAATTTCTGTAGGAAAAGGACCAGCACCAACTCTTGTTACATAAGATTTTGCTATTCCTATAATACGATTCAAATGCAAAGGACCCACACCAGAACCAGTACAAGCACCTCCTGCTGTTGGATTAGAAGAAGTAACAAAAGGATAAGTGCCATGATCTAGATCTAAATAAGTAGCTTGAGCACCTTCTAATAAGATGTTTTGGCCTGCTTCTAGTGCCTCATGTACTAACGAAACAGTATCTGCAATCATTGGAGTAATCCGAGGAGCATAGTCATTGAGATAAGTATTGGCAATTTCTTCTGCAGACAAAGCTAAGCGATTATAAACTTTTGCCAAAATAGAATTTTTTTCTTTTAAAACCACATCTAGTTTTTGGCGAAATATTTTTTCATCTAAAAGATCTTGAACTCTAATTCCCACTCTAGAGGCTTTATCAGCATAAGTAGGTCCAATTCCTCTTTTGGTAGTTCCTAGACTATTTTTTCCTAAAAAACGTTCTGCTACCCGGTCAAGTTCTTGATGATAGGGCATTATCAAATGAGCGTTACCACTAATTTTCAATTTGGAGGTATCGACGCCTTTGTCTTGTAAATGTTGCATCTCAGTCAACAAAACACCTGGGTCTACAACAACTCCATTTCCTATTATAGGGGTGATATTAGGATATAGTATTCCACTAGGAATTAGCTGTAATGCAAAACTTTCATCATCAACAACTATGGTATGGCCTGCATTATGTCCGCCTTGATAACGCACGACCATTTGCATATCTTTGGCTAATAAGTCAGTAAGTTTGCCCTTACCTTCGTCTCCCCATTGAGTTCCCACGACTACTGTGGCCGGCACAGCTCTCCTTTGATCTTAATTCTCGACAATAGAAGCACTATTGTCAAAATGTGAATTTGTAGATGATTGTTGTTTTGCATTTTCGATACCAAAGTCAGACTTAGAATGCAAAGTCAAACTTAAAGGTAATTTTACAAGACCAGCAGAACGTCCTGGAAACATTACTTCAAACTGAGCTCGTTGTTCCCACCAATCATAGACAACTCCCCCATCGGTATTATGTAGGCCTATAGTGATCATGTAGGTGCCATCTAGTAAAGGTACTTCATTGAAAGAAAAATCGAAAAAACCTTCTTTAGATATTTTTGACACATCCATACCTAAAAAGTCAGTATTTGACCCAAAAACTAAATAACCTTCTAAATCATAGATTGCAATCCCAATAACAAGGTCTTCTATGGTCTCTTTGGCTTCATAAGAAACTCGTACAGTGAAATCTTCACCAGAAAGAATGTACTTTCTTTCTTTTAGGTGATCATGAATAATTTCAATATCTTGAATTTTGATTTTAAAATTAGCTTTTTGTTCAGCTTCGATTTGTTTTGTATCTTCAGGAGTGTTTTGTCCTAATTCAACTTCAACATTGGACTCATTGTCACTCTCGGGAAGTTGAACAGCTTCTTCGTATCGCATATTGCGCAATAGATGTTCTCTAAATTCCCTAACAGCTTTTCCCGGTGAGGCAACAACTACTGGTAATCCATGATCTAAAACCATTGCCTCGTCACAAATTTGGCGCACCATATCAGCACCATGGGTGACAAAAACAATTGTACGACCTTCTTTTTGAAAGACTTTAATTCTATCTAGGCATTTACGTTGAAAATTTTCATCTCCTACAGCCAATACCTCATCTACAAGCAATACATCGGGATCCATATTTACAGCTACAGCAAAACCTAGACGAACATACATTCCAGAAGAATAGAATTTAACTTGATTGTCAATAAATTGTTCAAGCTCAGAAAAAGCTACTATGTCATCAAAACGTTTTTCTATTTCTTTCTTAGAAAGCCCAAGCAAAGAAGCATTCAAAAAAATATTATCCCGACCTGATAAATCGCTATGAAATCCTGCTCCCAATTCCAACATTGCCGCCAGACGACCTTTGACTTTTATCTGTCCAGAAGTTGGTTGTAAAATTCCAGCCATACATTTCAATAGTGTTGACTTCCCAGAACCATTATGGCCTAACAACCCAAAAGTTTGTCCCTCTTGGATTTCTAAATTGATATTTTTTAAAGCCCAAAAATCATCATAGGGAGTGCGTCCAAATTTTAGAGCTTTTTCTTTTAAAGTCGAATGTTTCTCATGGTGCAATCGAAATTTTTTAGAAACATCTTTTATCTCTATGGCAACTGCCAATTTACTCAGAGCTCCTCAGCAAAGTTTCCCTCGAGGCGTCCAAACACCACAAGCGCGACAAAAAATAGACCGATAGAAACAATTAAAATTCCTAACAAAGAATAGATATACCAACCCATATCGACTCCGGGAGGCAAAATATGTAATACGCCTGTTGGAGTGTTAGGAGAAATTTTATTATAAAAAGCTCTCTGAAAAGTAAGAACTATTGGTGTTATCGGATTTAAAAAGTCATAAAGAATAGCAAATCTATGAAGATGTGCGGCTATGAGCTCGTAAGGATAGACAATAGGGGTTCCCCAAAACCAAGCCAATAAAACAAGCTCAATAAGATGAGCGACATCTCGTAAATATACATTGATAGCAGATAGAAAAATTGCTAAAGCCGATGTAAAGACCAAAAGAGTAACAAGAGCAAGCAAAACAGCAGGAATATAGGCAGGATCTATTGAATAATTAAAAGCAACTAAAAATATAGCTAGAACTATTGACTGGAAAAAGAAAAAAACTAAAGCTGTCCCAACCGAAGCTAGAGGCAAAATTTCTCTTGGAAAAGATACTTTTTTAATGATGCCGGCATTTCCCACAATGGCACCAGTTCCTCCTGGAACTGCTGCTTGAAAAAGATTCCACACTAAAAGCCCAGACATCAAAAAGAAAGCAAAATAGGGGATACCATTTTTAAGTACTATTTGAAAGACAAAATAATACACCCCAAGAGTCAATGCCGGATTTAGCATAGACCATAAAAATCCTAAAATACTATCTTTATATTTAACTTTTATTTCACGTCTTATCAACCCTAATAAAAGTTGGCGATATCTCCATAGTTCGATGAGTTTTTGACGAAGAGAAGGGCGAGCAGAGATCAACCTTACAGATTGATCTCCTCTTCCACCCGTTTCTAAGCCAGATCTAGGTTTTTCTAATACAGGTTCAACAGAGCTCAAAATTGTTTTCTTTCAAATAGTCAACTTCGTCAAGACTTCAAAAACAATACTAGCATCTAGGAGCCATAACTTTTCTAGAGGCTATTTAGTAGTTTTATAAACTGTAAGAGAAGAAGACTTTTGAAATAAAACTAAATCCCTTCGATAATGACGATGAGTATTTGCAATGCGTTCTTTAGCTTCCAAACGTTCTTTTATAATTTGTTGCTCAAGTTGTTCTACTTTGTCTTCTAGCTCAATAACTCTTCGAACTCCTTCAAGGTTGAGCCCCGCAGCAGTAAGATCTTGAATTCTACGTAATCTTTTAATATCATGCTCACTATAACGGCGGCTACCCCCTTCGGTCCGAGAAGGATCTAATAGTCCTTTACGCTCATATATCCGAAGGGTTTGAGGATGAACTCCAGCTATTTCAGCAGCAACTGAAATAACATAAACCGCTTTATATTGTCCAGGTGTTAGGTCTTTGAATATACTCATGCTACACACTCAAATGACTACGAGGAGACGGACCCTGGGTGCGGGCCAAAGTCTCAACTGCTTTTTTTTGTTCGTCGCTAAGATGTGATGGAACATCTATTTCAACTGTAACTAACAAGTCTCCGATGCCTCCTTTGGGTTTGGGAACCCCTCGACCTCGTACTCTAAAAGTTTTTCCTGAATTAGTACCAGCAGGTATTTTTAAACTCACAGGAGCTTCTAGGGTAGGCACAGTTATAGTAGCCCCCAACACAGCTTCGGCAAAACTAATAGGAACAGATAAAGTTAGGTCAAATCCCTTCCTTTTGAAAAGCTTATGGGGAGCCACTGAAACATTTACATATAGATCCCCTGGAGGCCCACCATTTCTCCCTGGAGCACCTCGACCCTTAATCCTAATTTTAGAGCCTTGTTCTACTCCTGGAGGAATTCGAACCTTTACCTCACGGGTACGTCTTTCTACGCCTGATCCTTTACATCTAGGACAAGGTTTTTCTATTAGAACACCTCTCCCAGAACAATTTGGACAAGGCTGGCTAAAAGAAAAAAGTCCTTGATTTTCATCAGTAACTCCTCTTCCTTTACAAACCTTACAAGTTACAGGAGAAGTCCCTGGAGCAGCCCCACTTCCATGACAGATACTACAGATTGCTTCTCCTGTAACATTTAGAGAAGTTGTCAAACCAAAAGCAGCTTCTTCAAAAGAAAGATGTACCTCAGCTTCTAAATCGGATCCCCTTTGAGCACCAGTTGAACCACGAGTACGAGATCTACCAAAAATATCGCCGATCGGAA
>JAJYPT010000063.1 GCA_021795135.1 Actinomycetes bacterium | reverse complement strand
ATCGCAGCTGCAATACTAATGATGCCTAATGATATATGGTATACGAATAAAGCCTCAAACCTTATTCGTTATCTAGTTGGAGGGCTATTTATTTTTGGATCAGTTTTGGAAGTAGCCCCATCAGAAAGATTATGGAGTCCCAAATATTTATCCAATATGTTTGCAACCATGGCCAAGACCCCTCAACCCTCATTTTTATCTTCGCCAATAGCAGATGTTGCACATTGGAGCTCTCAGGCTCCTTTTGCTTGGAATGCTTCTATATCGGTAATAATGCTAATCTTAGGTTTAGGGCTTATTTTTGGCAAAAACGTTAATGGTTGGTTATTAGGAACAGGAATATTTCTTATAATCCAATGGTGGATAGGTCAAGACTTTGGAGTCTTGGGGGGAACTGGAACTGATCCTAACCTTGCAGCTATAATTCTAATATTTTTAATTACAGCCAAATTGTCTTACTCTGCCAACTTGGTAAAACAAAAAAATCCTATAGATAAAAAAATCACAATTGCATTCCCCTGGCGTCTTTTAGCCATCATAGGTGGGCTAACCTCTATAGCAGTTGGTATTTTACCCCCAATTACTAGCTTACCTTCAGCAGTTGGTAAACCATTAGCCTTACACGTGTCGCCTCCGCCATTGCCCAAGGGAGTAACAATTCCTTTAGCCACTCTTGCAGGTCAGATAAATATATCGCTGTTAGCAAGTTCACAACGCCTTCAGGTTTCTCTAATAACACCTCATGGTCAATCTTCTAACTTAGATTCTAAATTTTTTCTAACTGGCATATGGAAATCTCCTGCAGGCAAGGTCAAAAAATTGCCTTGGCTGTCTTGTGGAAGTGGGTGTTTTGTTACAAATATTGCTTGGTCAAAAGGAATCAATAAAGTTACTTTACATCCACAAGCATCGGGATGGAAAGGGGCCGTCGTTTCTTTCAATATCCCTTGGCCTGGTCAATTAGAACCTCAGCTACTGCATAAGGTACTTATTACGATGGGGCACATAAACTCAATAATGACTACTCAAAGCGTAACAAGCAACACCAAAGGACCCTCTTTCCCTTCTTTACAAATTAGTGTCTCTGGCCCTCAGCTTCTGTCTGGAGAACCCTACGGTCTAAAACCCCCTGCACAAGCTGTATTACTATCTCGCTCTCCAGACACAGCTACACTTGGTCTTGCCTACCCCCACAGCAATATTTACGTACAATTAGTGGTCAACAAGCAAAATAGAATTATAAGAGAGCAATTGACATCTCCCCATCATTTAATAGAAGCCCGCTTTCAATACCCAAAATAAATATATTTTATTTATCAAAGCTATCTATCAACTTTCCTAGGTGTTTGATTAATAACTTAAATATTTATATTTTTACTATATCTAAAAGGATTGCCATGGAAAAACTTATAAATAGAAGATTTTCTCCAAGTCAAAAACTAAGTGTAATGCTTCTCATTATTTTATTCTTACAATTTATATTAGGTATATATACAAATTTATATATAGCTGTATCAACTAAAGTTGGTGGAATAGCTTTCAAGATGGGCTATATGATGGGTTCAATTGGAAATTATGGACCAATATTTATGTTGCATATGATGCTAGGTCCAATACTGGTTATTTTCAGCCTAATAACATTTATATTAGCTATTGTCTCAAAAACCAAAGCCGAGATTATATTTTCCTCATTGGGACTAATAAGTATAGATATTGCTGGTTTTGCAGGTATGACCTTTTTCATGGGAGGTGCTAACAATATCTATTCTTTTATTATGGCCTTGGGTTTCATTGTTGCCTTTAGTGCTTATTTTTCTAATTTGATTAGAAGTTAATACCTTCTTTGTTAAAGACTTAAAGGTCTTACAGTAATTCCTTGAGAAGAAAGGTATTGCTTTGTTTGTTCAATACTCAATTGCTTATAATGAAATATAGAAGCTGCCAAAAGACCATCGGCTTTGCCAATTCGAGCCCCTTGTTCAAAGTCTTGCAATTTACCAACACCACCACTTGCTATAGTTGGTAAACAAGTTTGTGTTGAGATAGCACTTGTAAGGTCTAGGTCATAACCTTGTTTAGTTCCATCTCTATCCATAGATGTTACTAAAAGCTCTCCTGCTCCAAGCTGTTGGCATTTTTGTGCCCATTCAATAGCATCCAAGTTTGTTTCACGTCTTCCCCCGTGGGTAAAGACTTTCCAGCTATTTCCAACTTTTTTAGCGTCTATTGCAACAACTACACATTGAGATCCAAATTCAAAAGCCATTTCAGAAATTAATTCTGGATTAGCTATAGCAGCAGTATTGATTCCTACCTTATCAGCACCAGCTCTTAAAAGTTTCCTAGCATCTTCTACAGTTCTGACTCCGCCACCAACAGTAAAAGGAATAAATACTTCTTCAGCTGTTTTATAAACAACATCCAACATCGTATTTCGGTTATCACTAGAAGCTGTGATATCTAAAAAAACTAATTCATCAGCTCCCGAATCATCATAAAAAGAAGCTAACTCTACAGGATCACCTGCATCTCGTAGTTCGGTAAAATTGACTCCTTTTACCACTCTTCCTGAATCTACATCTAAACAAGGTATAATTCTTACACTTTGCATGCTTTCACCGCTTCTGCAACAGAGATATTACCTTCATAAATAGCACGACCTATAATTACACCCGATATTGTTTTTTGATCTACAGATAAATTTGCTAGCTTAGATACATCTTGGGTTGTAGTTATACCTCCTGAAGCAATTACTTCCAAGCTACAAGCTCCCAAAACTGCTTGGAGACCTTCAAAATCTGGACCTTGCAACATTCCATCTTTTGCAATGTTAGTTACGATTATGTATTTGGCACCTTGTTGAGAAATTTGATCCAAGGTTTCTATAACATTCTTATCGCCACTTTGTTGCCATCCTCTTATGGCGACTTGACCCAAAGAAGCATCTCCAGTTGGTCTATAGTCGATGCCTACTGCTACTTTATCCCCGTATCTATCAAGCATCTGAGATAAAAAATTTGGATCCACCAAAGCTGAAGTTCCCAAAACTATTCTCGATACCCCAGCATCAAAAAGCTCTTTGGCTACTTGTTGATCTCTGATTCCTCCACCTGTTTGAACTGGGATCTCTACTTTAGAACAAATCTCATAAATAATTTCTCTATTGGTAGCTTTTCCTGTTTTAGCTGCATCTAAATCTACAATATGTAGCCATGGGGATCCTTGTTGTTGGAAGCTCAAAGCTTGATCTATGGGATTGGGATTATAAATAGTATCGCGAGAATAATCTCCTTGTGTAAGTCTTACACATTTTCCATTCAACAAATCAATAGCTGCATATACCTGCATTATCTAGCTAGCCTTGCAAATTTTTCCAACAGAGCAAGTCCCCATTTTCCAGACTTTTCGGGATGGAACTGAGTAGCCCAGATATTATCTTTTTCTATAGCTGCTACTACTTTAGAACCATAATCACAACTTGCAACAGCCTCTGGGCTGTATTCAGGAGCAAAAGAATGAACAAAATAGACCCAAGCCTGGTTCAAAAATCCAAATGAGGATGATAAAGGATCTACTGTAAGCTGGTTCCACTGCATCTGAGGAATCTTTTGTCCTTGGGGAAGTCTTCTCACCATTGCATCTATGATCCCTAGCCCTTGCACCTGAGAAGTCTCTTCAGAACCTTTATAAAGCATCTGCATACCTACACAGATGCCTAAAAATGGTTTACCTGCCTCAATAGAATCTACAACTACTTGATCTAGACCACAACGGTGTAAAGCCTGCATGCAATTTCCAAAAGCTCCCACTCCTGGCAACACTACAGCATCGGCTTGCATAGCTTGTTTGGGATCAGTTATCATCTCTGCTGTTGCCCCTACTTTTTGTAAAGCCTTTTGGGCAGAACGTAAATTCCCAATGCCATAATCTAAAATAGCTATCATCTACATACCTCTACTCGAATACCTATCAAAGCGATCCCTTGGTAGATGGAATGGAATTGCCCTCTATTACTAAAGCTTGTTTGAGTGTTCTAGCTACAGCTTTGAAACAAGCTTCTAAAATATGGTGAGTATTTCGTCCTGAAATACTACGAATATGTAAAGTTATGCCTGCAGAATCTACAAAAGCTCTCCAAAATTCCTCTGCTAGCTGTGGATCAAAACCAGGAGTACCAAGTAGATGAGTATCGATAGGAAAATTTACCTCATAGACCAAAAAGGGCCTCCCAGATACATCTAGAGCCACATCTATCAAAGCTTCATCCAAAGGAAGAGATATAGAAGAAAAACGTTGTATCCCTTTTTTATCTCCCACAGCATCAGCAAAAGCCTGTCCTATGGCTATACCGGTATCTTCAACGCTGTGATGAGCATCTACTTCTAAATCTCCTCTTACTTTCAACAACAAATCAAAAGAACCATGTTTGGATAATTGGTTCAACATATGGTCAAAAAAAGGAAGTCCTGTAGATATCTCTGCTATTCCTTGTCCATCCAAACAAAGGTCTAATTCTATAGTCGTTTCTTTTGTTTGACGCTTACGATAAGCTTTTCGAATTAAAGGAGTATTTAAATCTAAATTAGAACTTTGTTTTGATTCATTCATTTAAGACCTCTTGTAGGGCTTGTATAAAAATGTTATTTTCTTGTGGAGTCCCAATGCTCACTCGCAAACAGTTATCCAATCTAGGCCAAGAGCTACAGTCTCTTACTAAAATTGAACGCTTCAGGAGCTCTTCCCAAAGTCTATAACCAGACATTTTTAATGGTCGGAATAAGATAAAATTAGCCTCAGAGGGCCAAAGTTGTAAGTCTAATTCTTCTAACTTTGCAAACAATAGGTTTCTTTGATCCACAAGCTCATTTACTCGCTGTTGCATCTCTTTTTCAAACTTCAATGCCAATATTCCAGCTTGTTGTTTTAAAGCATCTAAATGATAGGGCAATATGACTGATTCACAAGCTTGGACTACCCAAGTTGGAGCTATCATGTAACCCAAACGACTAGCAGCCATAGACCAGGTTTTAGAAAAAGTACGAACTACTGCTAAGGGTAGTTCTTCGTCAAATAGAGAAAGAGCAGAAAAAGAAGAAAATTGTCCATAGGCTTCGTCTACAACTACCAAACCTGAATTTTGTTTTAGACCAACGTCTAATACTTGGGGAGAGTCAACCATACCCGTTGGGTTATTTGGAGAGCAAAAAAAACTAACTGATGGCTTAGCTTGTTCTATCTCTTTGACTAAAGAATCTAAATTGATAGAAAAATTTTCGTCTCGTTGAGCTATGGCTACATTAGTTTGAGTTATTCGCGCTATGTGAGAATGAAGAGCATATGTAGGCTCAAAAACCAAAGCTGTTCTAGAAGCACCTCCAAAGGCTAATAAAATAGCTTGAAGTACTTCATTGGAACCGTTGCCACAAAACACTTGTTCAGGTTCTACTTTATGCAATTTGGCAATTTCACTACGCAATTGCCAAGCACTACGATCAGGATATCGATTGAAATCAATCTTTTCGATTTGTTGTGCTAAAGCCTGTTTCCATTCCAAAGGAGGAGGATAAGGAGATTCATTTGTATTTAGACGAACCTCAACATCTACTTGGGCAGAATGATACCCCTTCATCAAAGCTACGTCTCGACGAGGAGCTATCCTTTCCATCTCAGCCTTACAGATTCACTATGAGCAACGAGACCTTCTGCTTGAGCGATAGCTACCACATGAGGAGCAACTTTATTCAAGCCCTGTTGATCAAGTTCAATTACATGTAAATGTTTAATAAAATCATCTATTCCCAAAGCACTAGCAAAATGAGCTGATCCATAGGTTGGAAGCACATGACTTGGTCCTGCTATATAATCTCCTACACTTGCAGGCGAGTAAGGACCCATAAAAATTGCTCCGGCATTGGTAATCATCTCAACCAAAGATTCAGGATCACTATTCATAAGTTCTAAGTGTTCAGGAGCAATCTCATTAGATATTTGCATAGCTTGTTCGGGTCCATCAACCAAAACAATATATCCACCTTCTTCTAGGGTAGATATTATCTCTTGCTTTCTAGGAGATAGTTCAACTAGTTTTTCAATAGCATTATTGATTTTTTCACCGGCTTGAGCCGACCAAGTAATCAACCAAGCAAGACCGTGAGGACCATGTTCTGCTTGAACCACAACATCTATGGCAGCATAATCATAATTAGTCGTCTCATCTGCTATAACAACCACCTCAGATGGTCCAGCAAATGCAGATGGGACTCCAACTTGCCCAGCAACTTGTCGTTGGGCTAAAGATACATAAATATTTCCCGGTCCAGCTATGACATCTACTTTTGGCACAGATTCAGTTCCAAAAGCCATAGCTGCAACTGCTTGGGCTCCCCCCACAGAAAAAACTCTATGTACTCCCGCACAATAAGCAGCCCCTAAAGTAACTGGAGATACCTTTCCATCTTTATCAGGAGGCACACAAACAATTACTTCTTTTACCCCAGCTACTAGAGCCGGAATAGCAGTCATCAAAACCGTTGAGGGATAAGAAGCTCTTCCTCCAGGGACATAACATCCTGCCCTTTTTACTGGCTTTAAAATTTCCCTTACGACTACCCCATCTCGCATATAAGTTTTAGGGTCATTTTTTTGGTGTTCATGAAAATCACGTATCGATTCTCTCGTTGCAACTAAAGCCTGTCTCAAATCTTGAGGAAGAGATTCAAAAGCTTGTTTTAATTCTTGTTGGTCTACCTCAAGATGATCAAGGCTAACTCCATCAAAGCGTTTGGTGTAGTCCACTAAAGCAGCATCACCTTTGTCTTTGACTTGAGATATGATGTCTTGAACTACATCTATAGGTAAATTTTGAGAAATACTAGGGCGAGGAAGATTTTCAGTTAATCCTTCAGATTTTCCTCTCAAATCAAGTGTTTTAAGCATCTAGACCTATTCTAACTGTCGTTGTCAAAAATAAAGACGTCTAAAGGTGAAATAATACAACTATGGTTGCTTCTATAAGTGAATTATCATCAATAAATACAGCATTAGAAGATTTATTGAAGCGGGTATCTAATATTGCAGAAGAATTTGATCGAGAAAAGCGTGAAGATGTTGCCAATAGTCTTTATGAAGTAGAAAGAAATCTTCGTACCGCTACTCGAAAACTATCAAAAACAATAGGTTGACTACTCCCACGACTAAAGTCGTGGGATTCTAGGACTCAAGCTGCCAAGGTTTGCGCACAAACCTTGGACTTATTGCTGTCATCATCCACTGGAACTACAATATTTTTGGGATTAGCCCCGCCCAAAAATACTCCAGTACGAACAGGGTTTAAGTTTCTTGCAGCGTTGCGGTCTCGATCTAAGACCAATCCACAAGTTTTACAATTAAATACCCTATCCGACAATTCTATGCGAGGCTTGGCTTTTGCCCCACAACTACTACATTTTTGTGTTGTATCATAAGCAGGAAGTACTACAACTTGTTTTCCTGTCTTTGTTGCTTGCCATTGGACAATAGTGGTCAAGTCAAATGATCAGGATAGATATTGCCTTTTTTGAATAAGACTATTTTATTTCAAAACCAACTACCAACAGTGTGCTCTATGGAACGTGCAGCAGGAGTTAGACCTGAGATTATATCTTGAAAAAGAGTCCTGTTTTTCAGAAAATGGTAATCACTAAAGATCTACTCCTGTACCAAATCCAACTGGGGTTACCCAAACAACTATTCCTATTAGAACTCCTTCTACTCAAGTACTAGATAGATGTTGTTGTTCTAGTCTTTTTTTCTTTTTGCCCCCGCTGCTAAAAGAAAAGAATATCAGAGTTAACAATGAAGTAAGTAACAACATAAATACACTAAGTATTGCATTAGCTGAATGAGGATCTAAGAAATCTACCATCCTCACCATGCCATATCCCAATCCAGACAATGAACCTATTGCCACAAATAAAATAGCTATCGTATTTGCTACTTTATTTGAAGAACGTTCTGGAAAAACAATTGCAGTACCAATTTGGAGTCCAAATAGTTTTCCAATAACAAAAGCAGATAAAAAGATTCCCCAATATAAAATACCTAAGCCAATTTGAAAATTTACTACCCTCCAAGCACCTAGTACAGCCCAAATACCTGCAAAATAAAATTGAAAAAGTAAATATTTCAACATAGGGGGATCTTGCAGTTTCTTACTTGTCTTGACTACTACGATCCCAGCTACTAAATCTATAGTCATAAATACAAGATAGATATGCATATAAGAACTAATGTAAGAAGGGATACCAGTGAATAACAATCCTAAGATGCCTGGAAATATCGATAACAGTAAAAAATTCCTTAAAGGCATCACACTGCCCTGATTAGCCAACAGCTCTGACTCAGCTTCTTGTTTGGTTGATTTAGTTTTATTCAATCCAGGTTTTTTATCCAAAGAATTCCTCTTTTTTGAATATAACAATACTTATTTCTAAAACCAACTACCAACAGTGTGCTCTATGGAACGTGCAACAGAAGTTGCGCCTGAAATTAAATCTTGGCGAAGGGTATGTTTTCCAAAATCAATATTGCTAAATACATAATTTATCCCTACTCCAACTACAAAACCTGCAACAGTTCCCACCACTGGAACCACAGAACCAACTTCTGCTCCAGTGATCGCAGCAGATAGAGCTCCTGCCCCTGCAGAGGCAACAGGAGCTACTGCTCCAGAAATAGCTGTAGTTGCAACTGTTGAGCCTACATCTACCCCTGTTGAGATTACAAAGCGGTTAGAGGCATAACCAACTTTAGAATGAGTTCCCCAAGGCGAATAATTGACTATATCTGGTACGACTGCAAGCCCAAGTCCAACTCTTCCAAGTCCAGTTTTAGATAATGACCCAACCGATTCTTTGACCGAAGCACCTACTTTGGTCAATTGAGTCATTTCAGAACCATTTGCTAAATAGCGTGTCCCAGCAAATTCGCCTCTTCCTTTCATGGTAAGTTTTTGCATCCATGTCAAAGATTTAGCAGATGATGAGGTATCTGATATAGCTCCAGTTGAATCAGCTGCAACTGCTGGATCTGTTATAGAGGTAGTATTATCTTTTGGTGGAAAATAACGTTTTCCCTTGATATTTACATACTTGCCATTTCTAACTATTCTAAAGCCAGATTTATAAGCAGCAACAGAAGGAAGAACTTTATCATAGACCCCTACACCTATTCCTAAATATCCTTGGCCGATTCCAATTTTATAAGCAGGACT
>JAJYPT010000062.1 GCA_021795135.1 Actinomycetes bacterium | reverse complement strand
CCGATCTAACTTTTCCTGACAGAGGAGACGTAAAAGGACCCACAAATTTTTCAGCTTCCATTGTTCCCATGGGATCGCCTTTTTTCAGATCTGTACCTAAATCCATCAAAGCTACTTGAGCTAAAGTGCCATTAATTTCAACACCTAAAGGATCCATACCGATTCTAACGTTGCCGTTAGAAACTTGTTTAATCCACATATGACTATCGGGATCATAAGCAACATCTAGGCGGACATCGTAACCTTTTATTTTTGCAAAATTACTCATCTAACACTCCTTACATTCAAAAAATTAGAGACTATTGTCATACTTTTGGTCCACCCATTTGTCCTAGAGCTTCTGCGAGTCTTGTTCCTACGTCTTGGTTTAGCCCTAAGCAATAATCACGAGCTTGAGACAAAGAAAGCCCTTCCAATTTAGACTGAATAGAGTCCCTAGATCCATTTAGTTCTTTATCAAAGACTTGTAAATTACTTATAGATCCCTTTATGAGATTAGCTATGACCTTAGTTCCCTCGTAATCTGTTGCACATGCCCACACGTCTGCTCTTATTTTGATCCTAGTTGTAGCACTAGGTCTTGGCTCCATGCCCCTTACCCATTCAGATTCGACAAATTGGGCATCTAACTCTTTAAGTTTTTGTTTCTCAAACTCAGTTAATCCTTGAAAAACAGGCTCCAAATCAAATGCTTGCCCATAAGCATCTACAGCTGCAGAAATAAATAATTTAGAGTCTATATTTGGAACTTGAAAGTCATCTTTATCAAGTGCAACATAGCGTTTCATCAAAGTAAATACTTCGTCTGCTAATATCTCGTTTTCAATATTCAAAATATTAGTAGCTAAACGATGATCAAAATCTTGAATTAAATTTCCTACCAAAACTGCCGCATCTTCTATTTGGCCCGCTCCATGGCCACATATTTTTCTATCTCCAACAACTACTTCTAGATTCTCATCTAAATGAGCATCTAAACCAACTTGTTGAAAAGCTTGTACTGCTGGGGCTAGTAAATTATGGATGGCTTTTTGACGAGAAAATGGAAGCTGCTTGGCTGGAACTACTATTTGGAAAAATAATTGGTTATTGTCGAGATAGACAGGACCACCCCCTACCATCCTGCGATAAATAGGAAGCTGGTTATTTTGACAAAAAGATGAGTTGATTTCTTCGAAACGTCTATGAAATCCTAAAGAGACATAAGCCTCTTTAGGTCTCATAAAAGATAGTGTATTTGGACTACCTTCAGAAACTCCATAGGCAATTGCATGCCATAGAGTTTGTGAATGTAATGCAGATACATCTTCGAAGTCAATAACTCTAAGCACTATAATCTATTCCGCTGTATAGCCCATTGCTTCATCTATCAATTCAACAATATCTTTAATCTTGAGTTGCTCATTGCCTGTTGACTTGGCAGCATCTTCAAATCTAGATACTTCATAAGGACAACATACCGCCAACACATCTGAACCAGTTTGGGCAGCTTCAATTACTCTTCTTTCAGAAAGACGTTGGGTAGTGTGGTTGGCTGTAAATCCATCTAGCCACATACCTCCTCCACCGCCTCCACAGCAATATCCATTTTCCCTACAGCGTTCCATCTCGGTAAAACGAAGCCCTGGGATTGCCTCAATAAGCTTTCTAGGAGCATCATATTCGCCATTGTGACGACCCAAATAACAAGGATCATGAAATGTCACTGTATAATCTAATTCTTTTTTCCACTCAATCTTATCCACCAAAGGAGCCAGGAGCTGGGTATAGTGATAAGCATCAAAAGTGTGGCCTCTTTTTGGATACTCTTTTGCTAAAGCATTGAATCCATGGGGGTCTGGTGTGACAATTCGACTAAATTCATATTTGTCCAAAGTCGCCACTACATCATCCATAAGAGCTTCAAAAAGACCTTTTTCTCCTGCTAGGCGCTGAGAATCACCAATAGTCTTTTCTTCTGGTCCCAAAATAGCCCAATCAATACCTAAAGAAGTCATAATGCGAGCAAAAGCTTGAGCAGCTTGTTTTCCTCGGGGATGGTAGCTCCAATAGTCTTCTACATAAAATAAAACATCGACTGGAGAGGGATCTTTAGATAAAATCCTAACAGGAACTCCTGCATCTTTAGTCCAAGCAGAACGTCTTCGTGGATTTTCCCCCAAAGCATTTCCATAGCGAAAAGTCTTTTCAAATACGTCTTGTAATTCATTTGGAACATTACCATTAGATACAGCCACTTCACGAGCAGCAGGCATAATTTGAACCATGTCTACTTCTTTAGGGCAAACCCTCAAACAGTTCATACAAGTAGTACAAAGCCAAAGGTCAGAGCTTTCAAAAAGATCCATACCTGTTTGGACTTTTCTAAATATTTTACGAGGCCCGTATTCTCCAACTATGTCTACTGGACATACTGGAACACATTTACCACAGCCATAGCACCAAGACAAAGATTCAGCCCCGTCTAATGATGCAACCTTTTCAATAGCCTCTGGAGAAAATTCTCGGATAACACGCTGTTCAAACATCCTGTTCCACATCCCAGGAAGTTCCCAATCCCTTCCTGAAATTGTAGATTGAACTACTGCATTTTCCTTCTCAATTGCTATAGGTAATTGTTTTTTGCCCCCTATTGGCATTTATACTACCTCCAAATTATGAACCCCAAGTAGACGACGAACCAAGCTCGGCATCTGAGGAACTATGCGATTAAATTCTTGAGACATCCTAAGTCTTAACACTGTGTACATATAGACAGAATAAACACAAGCAAGATATACATCTAAGCCAAATAGGCCCTCTCCAAATGTAGTAAACCCTACTGCTTTTCCCGTCTCGCTAACAAAAGCTACTGCTTCTCCTACCTTCAAATAAGCAGCCCCACGTCCATCTGCATGTAAATCAAACTCCTCAGTCGTAACTAAAGTCAAAGATCCAGTTTCGGTACGTGGATCCCACATCCACCTAGTCCAAAGCCAATATTGATCGGGGTAGGTAAAGTGGAGAAATTCAGAGGGGAGATCAAAAGACAATTCAGGAAAATCTGCAAAAATTTGATTAAATCGCTCAAAGCGTTCCGGCAAATTTTGTGATCCGTGAAGTAACTGATCTATATGTAGTGCTAATTCAGCAGGAGGTATTAGGGATAAAATTTTATCTACTCTACGTCGAGAAGAAAAAATACTTTTTAACACTTTTGTAAGGTCTTGTGGAGTTGCCTCTTTGGCCCTTCCTTCTCCCAAAACTTTAAAAAATAAATCAGATTTTTGAACAAGACTAGCAACTAAACTTTCTAAATCTTGTGGAGATATCTTAGCTGCTATCTCCTTCATGAACTCCCTAGCACTTGCTGTATCAACTACTTGTCCTGGCATCGCACCGTCCCCCCTCGGCTCGGCGTCAACAAAACCAAATATTTATGCTGTTACTGATGGTCTTGCTTTTAGCATTGCAACTGATTTCATAGCTGCTGCTCCTGCCGAAGATACAGTATCTTCAAGATCTGCTGGGCCCATTGCTGATCCACAAGCAAAAATTCCTGAGCGAGAAGTAGATACAGTATCTAAAGGAGGATTGGCTGATTCGATAAATCCATATTTATTTGATTTAACTCCAAATACTTTAGCCATTTCTCTAGTACCTACAGAAGGTTCCATTCCAACTGACAAAACTACCATGTCCATTAGAACTTCCATTGGGCGACCCATGGTTGTATCTTCGCCACGAACCAACAATTTGTCACCTTTTTTGAGTACTTCGGTAATAATACCTTTTACATATTGAACGTTGTATTGTTCTTGAGCAGGCCAATAAATCTGGCTTTCCCAATAACCATACATACGCATATCTATATAAAAGATAAATACTTTTGAATCAGGAATATGTCTACGTAGCTCAATAGCTTCTTTAGATGCAATTCCACAACAAACTTTCGAGCAATATTCATTCCCAATATGGCGATCTCGACTCCCCACACATTGAACAAAACAGATATTTTGTGGAACTTCTCCATTAGAAGGCCTTAGTACTTCTCCAGACTTCAACATTGCTTCAAGATCAGGCAATGTAACAACATCTGGATGTTCATAATAACCATACATTTGAGTTTCTCGACCTGGATCAAAATGGCGAAATCCGGTTGCAACTATTACAGCACCAGCGTCAATGGTATTTTGTCCATCGGGTCCTGTTACTGCAAGATGAAAATCTCCAGCTTCTCCTTCACAACTTGTAACAGTAGTAGATGTTAGAACTTTTACTAAAGAATTTGATTGAACTCTATCTATCATTTTGCCCATTGCTTCTTCAGCAGATTCATAATTTGGAGTAAGAGCTGCATAATTTTCAGCTATTGGAGTTCCGCCCAAAAAATCCCGCTTTTCAACCAAAACTACATTGGTTCCAAGTTCAGCTACACCGCGAGCAGCCTCTAGGCCAGCTGGTCCAGCCCCGATGACCACCACTGTATCGCTTGACATTCATTCCCCCTATTTAACGACTTGATAAGTATTCACAAATAAGTAACAAATACTATTGTGAATATAAATTATTTATGCACATATAATTTGTGCTAATTTTTGGGGTTTATAATTATAAACCCCAAAAATTAGCGGAATACTTTAAGCGTCGACGTCTGCCCAAGTGAGAAACTCTTGTTCTCCTCTTTCCAAACGTTTCATCTCATCTTCAAATTCTGACCAAGCTTTACGCCAGTCAATTCCCATTTTTTCCAATAAAGGTCTGTAGTTAGTAGAATGCCAATGTAGTTGGCAAACCTTATAAGGATGGGCTCCCATGGCTAGTGCTGCAAACTGAGCTTCAGACATTACTGGAACTCCAACATTGCGATCATGAGCTCTTGCTGCAAATTGGCTCTTATCTAATGCAGTTACACACCCAGTATCATGGGTAAGAACTACATCAGGATTAGCTTCTTCTTTCATAATCTCAATTTTACGTTGACTAGCAAAAGATCTAGTAAAGTCTCTTTGGACTAAAATGTGTCTAAATCCAAACCCACAGCAGTCAAACCAAGTTGAATAGTTCTTTACCTCTGCTCCCAAAGCTTCTGCTACCCCTGTAACAACAGCTGTACGTTGACCCCCATAAACTTCTGGATCAAAAATAGCATCGCCTTCAACCAATTTGTAATAATGACAAGCTGGATGAACTGTTACAGCAATATTGTCAAAATTGACTACCTGCTTTTGAGCTATTTCATCTCTCATAGCATAAAGATATTCCGAATAATGAACTATTTCTTCTGGAATAACTAATGGCTTGCCAAGTTTATCCAACACTCTGCGTACTTCGTCACGTAAATGCTTCTCACGTAACAATTCTGATCGAACTTCTTTATAATGACCAAAAGAAGTTCCACAGTGGATCAACGGAAAATAACCTGTTTCATAAGCTGCGGCAAAATTACGTAAAGCTACTGCAGCTTGAGCTGCTTGATTAGAAGTAGCACTGGCATAGTAATTCCATGCTGTACAAGAAGTTTGATCTCTTGGATCATTGTAATCATATCCAAGTTTTCTCATTATCCAAAATATAGATGTAGAATATCCTGGAATATGACCGCATTGTCCACAAGATTTATGATGCCATAAATGACCTCGTTGAATCTTTTTAGTATTACCGTATTTAGTGGGAACCTCAACAACATCGTCGCTGGTTCTTTGAACGATAATTTCGCCTTTTGCTTCTAAGTCAAAAAGTTGTTCATGAAAATCTTCCGAACGTCTATCGGGTTCTCGAACAAACTTTTCTTTCTTTTTGAGTAAAGCATCCATAGGAATACTCATATCTCAATCCCCTCCTCTTCCAGTCTTTCTTCCATGACTTCTTCCAAAATCATATGAAGACCTTCGTCGACTTCCTTAATCATGTTAAGAGCTCCTGTTTCGAACCATATAAGATAAAGTTCGATTAGGGTTCTATCTGCAACATCCCACCCTGTTGAGGTAGTATGGTGCGTCTCAGGAGGCAACATCTTCCTCCAAAGTGCTAGGTTGTCTGAAACGTCTTTGACTTCAGGACCCCAGTCTGGAAAAGCATCAGGTTGAAGCATGTCAGGTGAAACTTGAGTTCCAGTAGACATGATCTTGTAGATAATACGAGAATAACCTTCTAAGGCTTCTTTGGCAGCACCAAGACCCTTATTTACTGATACTTCTCTCATGATGGTTATCAAACCACCCGGATTATTTCCTCGTGGACATCGCAAACATGAAAAACATTGTGAACATTCCCAAATATCTTCTTGAACTTGTTGATAAATGAGTTCAACATCTTGCCTAGCTATGGCTTGAGCTACCCGTCGAGGACTAAAATCATAAAAGCGAGCAGAAGGACAAGCAGCTACACAGATACCACATTCGTAACAACCATATATATAATCCGGAAATCTAGCATCTGCTTGTACGTCTTGAAAAAATTTAACTTTTTCCTCATAAGGTACATCAGCATATCCTGAGACTGATGGAGCTTTATATAGTGCACTACTGTTGGTTTCCATAATTAAAAAGAAACCACCGCATCAGCTTCCATGGCCATTTCATTAAAAGCAGCCCCACCAATCATTTGAACTTCATCTATAAGATCTTCAATAGCTAGATCATTCAAGTCTAACGATGGCTGACAAACATAAAGATCTACTCCTAGTTCTAAAGCTTGATCAATAAAGTATCTTAGCTTTTGACCTGTGTCACCCTTAGGTCCGATTTTGTCAATTATTTCTTTTTGTAGTAGTTGAGGCCCATACATAGTGAAATAAATCTTGACTTCACATTCCATGGCTGCAGCTGAGGCAGCTAAAAAAAACGGTGTCGCTGAACGACCAGGATCGTTTACTCCATGAGTTTGGACATAAACAATCTTTCCCTCTCCCTCACCAGTAAAAAATGGCATATTAACGTACCCTTCTCAAAAAGACATGAAAAACATCTCCGTCTTGGGTAATATCTACCAATTCATTTCCAGTACGAGATGACCAAGCTTTCATATCCGGCTCTACACCTGGATCAGTAGCGATCAACTCAAGGACTTGACCTATTTCAATCTTTTTCATCGCTTGCGCTGTCTTTATAACTGGAAGCGGGCACTGCAATCCTGTGCAATCCAATACGGACGCGGGAGCAGAATCTACCATTGAATCCCCCATCTATTCCCCCCTTATTCGCATATAGATATATCATTAATTTCAACGTCCCGTCAAGACACTCCTACCACTGTTTGCCTTATTGGAGAAGTAGCAAAAGTCTTGGAGGCTATAGAAATTATTTATATCTAAGTCTCACTTATATCAATATAGTCCTAAAAAGCAAACTAATACAATTGAGTAAAATACTTTATTTTTCAAAGAATGCTCATGGGGGATAAAGCGAAATATTTATTGCAACTTCCTGTTGCCTTCTACTTTTTTAATAGCTTTACAAGATAGTTTTTCTAAAAAAGATAAGGTTTTTTCAATTGTGTATAAATTTGGAAAAGTCCCATTTGTAGTTATTGTCATTTTTCAATTTATTTTTTTCATATAATCAAAAATATTTTATTTTTAGGAATAAAAATAAAATATTTTTCACGCCACTATAAATGTTTTATTTAATTTACTTGGAAAATTTTATTCCTAAAAAAGCCTAGCCCTTGCTAAGTACTAACCTATAGAAAGAATCCAAGTAGTACTAATTTGAAAAAGGCTGGATAAATGACGGTAAATGATCTTTGTTGTGATAGATGTTCGAAACGATTATTTGGTTTAGCAGATCCAGAAGAACCTAATATTGAACAGTTTTCTCCCAACCTTGGCATCCGCTTCATGTACCATCCTGGAAATTTAGAACTAAAAGATGACTCAGGTACTATGTGTCATAGTTGTTGGGCTAAAACCAAGCAAGAGTTAGGTGACCCATCAATAAGTGAGGTCTGTTCAATTTGTCAGACTAGGCTGGATAAAACCCATAGTTTTCACGTTGTAAGACTAGGGGAGATTAAAACTTGGAGGTTATGTAATACTCATGCAGTAGAGTTTTTAAATAAATTAGAAACTGTTGAACCCAAAATAGATCCTAAAGACTTCTATCTTCCATCCTAAAGAATTAATTGCCTAAAAGATTCAGCATAACTTAGACCTAGACGACGTCCTTCTTCTTCAGCTCTTTGACGAATAACTTCTGCAAGCATCTGAGGATCTTGTCTCAATTGAGTCTTGTGACACAACAAGGCAGATATTTTTACCTCTAAAGCAGTTGAGATGTCTACCCATTTATCGGGATAGGAGGTTCCTGAGAGCAATACCTTTTCTACTTTATGTGCTTTTCCGGTATTTGGAAAATATAATGGACTACTAACTGCTGGTGAGATTGAATCTAGTACAGCCCATCCTACTTCTCGATGATCTCTATGATTGTAGTAGTGTTGTCCAAAAAAAACTGAGGTTGGATCAGGACAAAGAACAACTTCAGGTTTCAGTTTTCTCATCAAAGCAACTAATTTCTCTCTCAAAACTTCATCATTACTAATTGCTCCGTCAGGATATTTCAACATATGATAAGCAGAGATACCAGTTAATTTAGCTGATTGAGCTATTTCTTGTTCTCTAAGGCACACTAACTCATTAGTACTTACAAACTCATCACTTGAGCCCTTATCCCCTGTGGTGCCAATTACCACATCTACCTGACAACCATTTCTACTCCAAAAAGCCAATGTTCCGCCACAAGAAACTTCTGCATCATCGGGATGAGCATATATAGCAAGGGCTGAAGAAGGAATAGGGCTTACAGTATTTGCTTTTGTATCAACCATTCATTTTGTTCCTATCTTGTGACAAATACCATACATTCCAACTACTTTTAATAACAAAAGAAAATCTAATTAAACAATTAAAATTAAAATAAATAACAATAATTATTAGGAGTTGAAATGAATCCAGAAAGATTCAATGGTTACGAAGCAATTATAGTCGTATCTTTTGGCGGTCCTGAAGGCGAAGAAGATGTAATGCCTTTTTTAGAAAATGTCCTAAGGGGAAAACCAGTTCCTCGTCAAAGGATGCTCCAAGTTGCTGAACATTACTTTCACTTTGGAGGAAAAAGTCCTATAAATGAACAAAATAGACAACTCATAAAAGATCTCGAAAAAAATCTGCAAAATAATGGACTAGGAGATCTGAAAGTCTATTGGGGAAATAGGAATTGGACACCTTATTTAGAAGAAACTATAGAACAGATGACAAAAGATGGAATATCAAAAGCTCTTGCT
>JAJYPT010000061.1 GCA_021795135.1 Actinomycetes bacterium | reverse complement strand
GCAGCGGACATGAAGTTAGTCTTCCTGTTAGAGTCCAAGGAGCTCAAGTTGGAGATTCAGTAGCACTACATATAGAAAGCATAGAGCAGCTCTCTTTGGCAACCTCGTCAGGAACAAGCTCTGGATGGGATGGGCGTTTCATCTCTGACCCATTTATTGCTGGAATATGTCCAACTTGTCGAGATGCTGGCCGCCATTTTCTTTATCCAGATACCTATATAGATGGTATTGGAGAATCTGCCATACGTTGTAAGGCTTGTCATAGCCAAGTAATACCTTTTCATATGAATGAAGGCTATACGATGGTTTTTGATGAAGAAAAAACCATCGGAATTACAGTTAATCAAGAAAGAGCTAAAGAAATAGCTCACGATGGGAAACGGTGGATGGGCATTGGTGAACATAGTCACCAACATCCTATAGTTACTTTAGCTAAAGCTGACTTAGTCGGAACTATGTCAAGATGTAGGATTTCAGCAGGCAACTTAGGTTCAATACCAGCCATTGATATACCTAGTTCCCACAATTGTGGAGACTTTGGTGCTTTTTTGGTAGGAGCTGAACATGAATTTTGTCTTGCAGAAGAAGAACTTGAACAGCGCACTGATGTTCATATGGATATAGATTCTGTTAGAGCTGGAAGCATTTTAATCGTACCTTCCAAAGTAGATGGTGCAGGAATATATGCTGGAGATGTTCACGCAATGATAGGAGATGGCGAGCTAGCAGTACATACAACAGATGTGGCTGCCAAAATTGTAGTAAGAGTCGAGGTAATCAAAGGGCTAAAACTTGATGGACCCATACTTCTTCCACCTATTGAAGACCTGCCATTTTTAGTAAAACCATTTACATCTACTGAAATCGATCGAGCAAAAGCACTTGCTAAGATAAACAACACCACCCTAGAAGGTCCTGTCTTGCCTATACAGTTTTTAGGATCTGGTCCATTTATCAATGCTGCTGCAGATAACGCTGTTGAAAGAGCATCTAAGCTACTAAAATTATCTCAAGATGAAGTCAAAAATCGTGGAACTATCTCTGGAGCTTTAGAAATAGGACGCCTTCCAGGTTTTGTCCAATTAAACCTTCTAGCCCCCAAACAAAAAATTGACCAATTGGGAATTTTGCACCTTGTTGAACAACAATATGGTTCTCCTGTCTAAAACAGATAAAAATCGACTATTGACATGGCCAAAATATCACTCAAACTACAAGGTCAACTAGCCCAAAAATTTCCTGGAGGCGGGGGAGAATTTGAAATCAATCAAGGTGTAACCTTAGAGTCTTTTCTACATAGCCTTGGTCTTGAGAACAAAGGCTATGTAGTAATACTAAATCAAACTGTAGCTCCTGCTCGAAATATTGTATTAGCAGATAAGGATAAGGTAGTAGTCTATCCTCAAATGGCTGGAGGATAGACTACTAATCCTAAAACAGCTCTAGGTTGGCAAACCATAAAGTTCAACTATGGGTTCTATCCTGATAGAAAAAATTTCTTCAAATAGCTCTCTTTTAGTTCTCAGTGCCCATATCTCTAGGTCTATCTCGTTGTTAGCTTTCAAAATAAGTTCTAAAACATTAGGACTTATACGTGATTTTATATTTGAAATCGATGAACTCCTAGAGGCATCTAAAGCATCGGCTATGCGAAGCAAAGATATAAGAATAACAACTTGTGAACGGCAATTTGGATCTAGTTGCCCAAATGGCTCAAAAGAAGCTTTGGGTTTTTTATTATGGTGAAACCTTGCCAAAGAAGCCAAAATAGCAATCTCTTGGGGAGAAAAACCTCGTAAATTCCCATTTAGTATCAAATAAGCACTATGTTTGTGATGATCTTTTTTAGAAACTCTTTCCCCTATGTCATGCAACATAGCTCCATATTCTAATAATTCACGCAAATAGCTCTTTAGTCCATGCAACTCTTGGGTTATATCAAAAAGCTGAAGTGCCAAACTTGCAACTTGAAAGCTATGACTTTTATCAAAATCAAACCTTTCAGCCAAACTAATTACACTATGGCGTCGCAAAGCTTTTGGTTCTTGTCCCCAGTCTAAGGGATCATGGCGTAAAATGGCTTCAAGCAAAAGGCCCTCTCTCAAAGCCCATTCGCTAATCATCAACTTTTCAAAACCAAATCGCTCCATCACAGATTCTAAAACTAACCATCCTGGGACAATAATTTCAGCTCTTCGAGAATCTATTCCTGGTATTTTTTCTCTTTGAGATAAAGAAGATTTAATTAATTTTTCCCCCAATGTAAACAGTTCCTCTTTGGAAGCACTTAGCTGGTTAGAAGAAGGACTACTTAGAAAATTTCCAGAACTAGCAGCTTTTACTAATGCAGTTAGAGTTCCGCTAGAACCAATCAATTGAGTGGGAGAAAAACTAGCTATAGTTTTTTCCACTGGATCAATTGTCCGATTGATCTTATCTTTTAGCCTTTCAATATCTTTTTTAGAAATTGGATCAGAAGTTATAAACTCTTTACTAAGACGAGCAGCGCCTAATTTTAGGCTTCTAACCCAGCTAAGACTACTTTGGGTCCCAACCATAAACTCTAAGCTTCCTCCCCCTATGTCTAAAGCTAGAGCTGGCTTAGAACCAATAGATACACCTTTGCGAATGGCTAAAAAAATCAGGCGAGCTTCTTCATCTCCACTTATAACTTTGACATCAATACCTGTTACATCTTTGATCATGCTGACAACATTTTGGCTATTGCTAGCTTCTCTCATTGCACTAGTTGCTACAGCTGTAATTTCTTCTACACCCAAAGAGTCAGCTATGGATCTAAAACGAGTCATAGTAGATATAGCTTGTTGTACTGTCAAAGGATTGATTCTTTGTTCAACAGCAACAGAGTCAGCAAGACGCAGAACTTCTTTTTCCGAAGCTAAAGTCTCAAAGCTAGCATTTGGATAAACTTGGGCGACAATTAAATGAAATGAATTACTACCAAGATCAATAGCAGCTATTTTCATAAATTATCTGCGCCTTCTAATAAGAATTTGCCTGGATCTAAGACTTTACGGTGTTGTTCGGTCTTTAGAGCTAAAGAACGTAGTTCACTTTGGGAATTGATCCCTTTAGTAGTAGCTATTCTTTCCCAGCTAGCATCACTATTTAGTTTCCAAGCATGGGTATCATCTGCCAAACAAAGAGTTAAAATTTTCCATATACGCCTCTGGAGGGTTTTGTCCAAAACAGGAGTAATTACCTCTACTCTTCGATCTAGATTTCGCTCCATTAAATCAGCAGAACCAATAAAAAATTCACAAGGTTCATCTGGTCCTCCAAAAGCAAAAATTCTTGAATGTTCCAAATATCTATCGACAATAGAACGTACTGTTATATTTTCTGATAGTCCTTGCACCCCAGGTCTCAATCGACAAATACTTCTAACAATAAGTTGTACTTTGGCTCCAGCCATAGAAGCTTTATATAAAGCTTCTATGGTCAAAGGATCAGACAAGTTATTTAGCTTCATAACTATCAAACCTTGTTCTTTTTTACTAGCTTGAGTCTCTATAAGTTCAATCATTCGACTTCTTAGAGCTTGGGGAGCAACGATTAAGCGTTTGTATTTTATATCTTTACCAAAACCAGTTATAAAGTTAAATAACTGACTCAAATCGGATCCCAAGTCCTCATCAGAAGATAAAAGTCCTATGTCTTCATAAATTTTTGCCGTTTTGGAATTGTAATTACCTGTTCCAATATGGCAATAACGTTTTATTACACCTCTTTCTTGTCTGACAACTAAAGCTGTCTTAGAGTGAGTTTTGAGACCCATGAGTCCATAAACTACATGCACTCCAGCTTGTTCTAATGCCCTTGCCCAAGCAATATTGGCTTGTTCGTCAAAACGAGCTTTCAACTCTACCAATGCAACAACTTGTTTTCCCGAATCTGCTGCTCTAATTAAAGACTTGACTATAGGACTATCCCCAGAAGTTCGGTAAAGGGTTTGTTTTATAGCCAAAACATGAGGATCTCTAGCTGCTTGAGAGATAAAGGCTTCTACAGATGAAGCAAAAGAATCATAGGGATGTTGGACTAAAATATCTCGTTCTTTCAATAAAGAAAATATATTTGCCATCTCATCTTCTGCATCAGCCAAACCAGGCTGGGTAATGCCGATCCAAGGTTCTGCCTTTAAATCTGGCCGAGCTAGATCATATAAGGACCAAAGACTAGACAAGTCAAGCATAGAATCTATTTCATAGACATCGCTGTTTTCTACTTCTAGTTCTTTCATCAATAAAGAACGAACCTCAGGATCTACCCCAGAGGGAATTTCGAGCCTTACAGCTTGTCCAAATCTTCTGCGACGAAGCTCAATTTCTACAGCTGATAGCAAATCTTCTGCGTCTTCTTCCAATGTAAGATCAGCATTTCTAGTAATTCTAAAAGTAAATGGAGACTGAATCTGCATTCCTGGAAACAAAGAATCCAAATGCGCTGTAATTACTTGTTCCAAGGGAACAAATAATGAGTCTTTCAACTGGACAAAACGTGGTAGCAAAGAAGGAACTTTTACCCTAACAAATCTATGTTGGTTTAGACAAGGATCTCCAACAATTGCTGCAATACTCAAAGAAAGATTTGATATATAAGGAAAAGGATGACCAGGATCTACAGCCAAAGGAGTAAGAACTGGGAAAATTCCCTCATTGAAAATATCATTTGCTTCATCTTGGGTATCTTGGTTTAGTTCATCCCAATTTAAAATTTTGATACCAGCTTGTTTGAGTCCAATTAGTACATCTTTGGTAAAAAGATTACTATGTTGTTCTAATAGCTGTTCAACTCGGTTTCTAATAGCTTTGAGCTGTTGGCCTGGACTTAAAGTGTCTGTTGAAGTAACAGATATTCCAGCTTCGAGTTGATCTTTCAATGCTGCTACTCTGACTTGGAAAAATTCATCTAAATTTTGACTAAAAATAGCTAAAAATTTTGCTCTTTCCAACAAAGGTTGTTTTTTGTCGCCTGCTAGTTCTAACACCCTAGCGTTGAACTCAAGCCAAGATAATTCTCTGTTTATATATTTAATATCTTTGCTTCTAATAGTGTCCATGTTATACACTTATCCTCTTAAAGGTCTAGACTAGACAGCACTAATGTTAAGAAAAAAATCACCTTCAAATTCAACTAAACTAAAAAGAGTAGTATCTCCAAGGCGCAGAACAGAACTTGGTCTGTTGATATTGGCAGCTGTGGTTACTATATCTGCCTACATTTTGGCGTCTTTGGGAAAAACTGCCTCCATGCCAGCTAACGTTTTGCCATTTTTTGGAATCATACTAACCTTAGAGCTAGCAGCTCATATTGCAAATCGTTATTTAGCACCTAATGCAGATCCAATTCTGTTACCTATGGCTGCATTGTTAAATGGCTTAGGTTATGTAATGATTACTCGTCTAGATTATCACCTTGCCAGTAAACAAGCTGTATGGACAGCTTTAGGTATAGTTGTTTATATCTTAACTTTACTTATAGTGCGTTATTCGGGTTTTTTAAGTAAATATCGTTACTTATTAGCCCTATCTGGTATTGTTCTTTTAATTCTACCTCTAGCTCCTGGAATTGGTAGCAACATAAACGGAGCACGGCTGTGGATAGTATTGGGACCTATAACATTTCAGCCAGTAGAGGTAGCTAAAATTGCCTTAGCTATTTTCTTTGCTTCTTATTTAGTAGAAAAACAAGAATTACTGCGAGTGCCCACAGCAAGGCTAGGCAATTTTTTATTTCCCTCGCCTCGTGCTTTAGCCCCAGTTTTAGCAGCTTGGGGTTTATCTATGATAATAATGGTTGCTGAACATGACATTGGTTTTTCTTTGCTTATATTTGTTCTTTTTATATCAATGCTATGGGTTGCAACTGGAAGGGTAGCCTATCTCATAATAGCTGCAGTACTTTTTGCCATAGGAATGGTTATTGGAATGGCACTTTTCGCCCACGTTGTTGAAAGAATTTCCATATGGCTCAATCCATGGCCTCATCAAAACACAACTGGATACCAACTTATTCAGGGACTTTTTGCTCTAGCTGCTGGTGGATTATCTGGAACCGGATTAGGACTTGGACATCCTCAGTTGATTCCGGTGGTAGTTAGTGACTTCATTTTTGCTGCTATTGGCGAAGAGATGGGACTACTTGGAACTTCTGCTATTGTCATATGCTTTGTACTAATAGTAGGAGCAGGATTTAAAATTGCTCTAAAGGCACGGTCTGAATTTCCTAAATTACTAGCTGTTGGACTTACTGCAACTATTGGATTTCAAGCCTTTTTCATTATGGCTGGGATAGTAAGACTACTACCTTTGACTGGAGTCACTCTTCCATTTGTTGCCTACGGAGGATCTTCTTTGTTGGCTAATTATGTTCTGATTGCTTTGTTGATGAGAATTTCAGCAGAGGCCAATGACAGTCCGGCCATAACGTCCCAAAGCTATTCTTCAGAAATAACTCCAGCTTGGTCTAAAACATCAACATCAATATAAAGAGGGATTGGATATCTTTGTCTTAGAGCCAAAGCTATTGCATCACTGGGCCTACAAGATAAAACTGTAGAAATATTTCCACTAATTAGTTCAACTTCTCCATGATAGGTATGTCCAACTATAGAAGTGATACTAACCCTTTGGAGCCAAACCCCAAAACTGATCATTATTTCGCTAAAAAACTCATGAGTCAAAGGTCTAGGAGTAGCAATATTTTTGAGTCCATGGGCAATTGCTATGCCTTCAGACATTCCAATTGGCATAAGAATTTTTCGTTTGGGAGAATCTTTTTCTTGCAAAGTCAAAATTGGATAGACATTAGGAAGATCTAACTCCACTCCTACAATCCCAGCAGGTCTGAGAGAAGAAGAAGGATCCAAAGGCTTCAATTGAGGCCTTTGGAGTATGGATTTAGAACTTTTATCTAAGTCTTTTTCTAACCCATCTGCAACTGATTCTTTATCTGGTGACTCCTCCATTATTATCAACCTTTCATTATTTATTCAAAAAGTTAGATATCACAAAGGCAGTCAAAAAACTTCCTCATCACATACGTCGCATGCGTATATTTAAAACCAATCCTATAGCTGCGAAAAAAGCGATTATAGCTGAGCCACCATAGCTTAAAAAAGGAAGCGGGATTCCTGTAATTGGCATCAAACCAATTGTCATTCCAATATTTTGAAACACAGATACACCAATTAGACCAAATACTCCAGCGACCATCAAAGTACCTAGCTTATCTTTAGCAAGCATAGCTGCTGACCAAATTCGCCATAGCAATATAGCAAAACCGCTCACTAAACTAGCGGTTCCAATAAAGCCAAATTGCTCCCCTACTGCTGTAAAGATAAAATCAGTTCCTTGTGCTGGAACATAGCCTCCATTGGTCTGAGGACCTTGAAATAGCCCTTTGCCATGGAGTCCACCACTTCCTATGGTTATCTTAGACTGGGTAAGATTATAACCAGTAGTACTTTGATTCCCATTGTGCAAAAAAGAAGTCAGCCGTTGCAATTGATAATGGTGCAACAATCCCAAAGTTATAACAAGATAAGCACCCACAATAGCCAAAACAAACAGAGCAAATAAATGTTTTCCCTTTATTCCACCTACTACAAGCATAACTAAAACCGTAAATCCGGCAATAATAGCAGTACCTAAATCAGGTTGTATAACTACTAATATCATTGGTATAAAAGCCATAACTAACGCGCTTATAAGCTTTTTCAATCCTATTGTGCCTTGAGTTTGAGCCAAGTAACTAGACATGACTAAAATCAATACCAAACTAGTAAAAGCAGAAGGTTGAAGCTGAAACGGTCCCAGCGAGAACCATCTTTGAGATCCTAGAGCCGAAGAACCAATTGGAGTCATCACCAATAACAACATAGTCACTAGCCCAAAATAAGCCAGTGGAACAAAGCGCTCTAACTTATGATAATCAATTGACATCACAACTGCCATTACCACTATACCAATAGCTATATAAATTCCTTGATGTACTAAATCAACAGTGGGACCAAGACCTGAAGCTATCAGCAAAGGCTTGGTTACAGAATAAATAATGAGATCCCCAAAAGCTGCTATAGAAATAGTAACCAAAATCAACAGCCAGTCTATTCTCCTCAAGATATGAGATTTAGATTTAGATTTGGCAACACTAACACGACGTAAGGAAGATCCTCTATCTAAAACATATTGTGATGACACCACACCTCCTCTTGAAGACTATCCAGCTGGATCTAAGACTAAAGCTCAACATTACCAACAAGTTGTTACTTATTTTGATCGCTGTAGCAAAAAAATACTTTATGGGTGTCAAATTTGGTTATACTTCTAAAGAATTTTGAACTATAGCGTCTATGATCACAGGCCATACTTCTCGTGGCAAATTATGTCCCATCCCCGGGATAAGCAAAAATTTTGCTCCTGGAATTGCCTCAGCTGTAGCTTGTCCTCCACTTGGTGCAATCACTAAATCTGAATCTCCATGTATTACTAAAGTATTGACCTTTACATTTTTCAATGCTTGGGTTCTATCACAGCTAGCTATTATAGCTACAAGTTGTCGAGCAGTAGATTGGGGGAAAGGACCTTCTGTTGGATCTACTTGTTTCAAGTTGCTTCTTACCCACTCTTCATCTAGATCAAAACCAGGAGAAGAAAATAATTTCTTAGCAATAGCTGCCATAGCATCTGCATTAAAATCGTTATTGGCTCCTCCTAATCCTATTTGAAAGAAAAAAGGAATAGCATCAGGACTAGGTTGACCTACGTTTTTTGCTCCAGTTGAAGACATAATAGAACACAGCGACAAAACTCGACTTGGATAATCTATAACCACTTTCTGAGCGATCATTCCTCCCATAGATACCCCCACCAAATGGGCAGCATCTATATTTAAAAATTCCATCAAGCCAACAGTATCTTTTGCAAAATCTTTCAAAGTATATGATAGAGAATCTTTATTACCACCTAGAGCACTTAGAATATCTGGAACGGGTCCACCTAAAATCCGACTTGATCTTCCAGAATCACGATTGTCAAAACGGATAGCAAAAAACCCTCTCTTGGCAAGTTGGAAACAAACACTGTCATGCCAAGCAACTCCTGGCATTCCCAGTCCCATAATTAGAATCAAAGGAGGAGCAGATGGATCTCCAAATGTTTGATAAAAAATATCAACTGAATCAAGATTTGCTACTCCTGAAGTAATAGGTATTTTACTATCCCCCACCTCATCCCAGGATTGATCTTGACTATT
>JAJYPT010000060.1 GCA_021795135.1 Actinomycetes bacterium | reverse complement strand
GAATGATGCCAATTCTAAAGTTGCCAAGATCATAAACAGACAACCAGTATCTGTAAGACGACCTGAAAAAGAAACTCATCCTAAAATGTTTTACAAAGGAGCTCATCAAGCTACTTTGGATCCCCTCGCAGCTACTGCACCAGGTGGAGACACCTATTCATTTGCCCAAAAGCCCCAAGGCAGCCATATTGTAAATGCAGGGCATCCAGTTGCTGGACATCACAACAGCAGTGCCCAAGCAGTTATAGCTTATGAAGTTGGACATAGTTCTCCTTGGGATTGGAGAGTTAGTCTTTATACTTGGACTAAAGGAATATCAGCAGGAGCATATTTGGTTCCTTTGGCTTTGGTTCTTTTTGGTTTTATGAAATGGACCAATCCTTTATTTTCCATAGTGTCTCCTTTGTTGGCCCTGATATTTTTGGGAATTACAGGTATTTTGCTAATAGCCGATTTAAAACATCCAAGTCGTTTCTATATGATCTTTACTAGACCTCAATGGAAGAGTTGGCTGGTAAGGGGAGGTTTTATAATAGGTGTTTATGGAGCCATAATGACTTTGCAGCTAATTGCTGGGATATTAAAGATTCCTGCAATGGAAAAAATATTAGCTTTTCCTGGAGTTCCTTTAGCTGTGATGACAGAGATCTATACTGCTTATTTGTTTGCTCAAGCAAAAGCAAGAGATCTTTGGCAAAATCCTTTGTTGCCTCCCCATCTATTCGCTCAAGCGATATTTTTAGGTGCAGCAGCATTTTCCCTAATTGATTATAATCCAGCTGCCCAGATGGCTTTGTTGTGGATTGTTGCAGTTGCTGGAATTGTTCACTTATTATTTGTTTTAGGTGAAAGTTCTATTACCCATCCAACAGCTCATGCTCATTTGGCTAATTATCAAATGACTAGAGGAAAGTTTAAGTCGTTTTTCTGGGCTGGTATTGTTTTAGTCCTCATAAGTATTTTTTCGCCAGTATTAGGTATTTTTGGTCCAATTCTTGGGTTGATTGGCCTATTGGCACATGAACATGCATACGTCCAAGCAGCGCAATCAGTTCCGCTTGCATAGTTATCAAATTGGAGGAATTGGTGAATAAGAATTTTAAAGAACTTGCCCAAAGGGTAAGTGCTCTTCGAGAAGATACTCTTTCTAGAGGAGAAACTTTTTATCCAGGTCCTAGTCGGATCAATCTTGCTTCATTCCCACCCATAGAACGTTGGGATGATTGGGTAGAACTAGATTCTAGACAGTGGCCCAAAAGAGTTGAGAGTCATTATATGTTGGTTCCTACAACTTGTTTTAATTGTGAATCAGCTTGTGGTCTTTTAGCTTATGTAAACAAAGAGACTCTACAGGTTAAAAAATTTGAAGGAAATCCAGAACATCCTGGTTCTCGTGGACGAAATTGTGCCAAAGGACCAGCTACTATCAATCAAATTACCGACCCAGACCGTATTTTGTATCCTTTGAAAAGAGTTGGAAAACGCGGAGAGGGTAAATGGGTTAGGACAACTTGGGATGAAGCTTTAGATAATATAGCTGCAACCATACGACGCACCATTGAAGAAAAACGCCAAGATGAAATTATTTGTCATATTGGTCGTCCTGGAGAAGACGGTTTTACAGAAAGAGTATTGGGAAGCTGGGGAGTAGATGGGCACAACTCTCATACCAATGTTTGTTCTAGTGGAGGCCGTACTGGATACCAATTTTGGACTGGAATAGATCGTCCAAGCCCTGATTATGCAAATGCAAAAGTAATTTTAAATATCTCTTCTCATCTAGAGACAGGTCATTATTTTAATCCTCATGCTCAGCGTATTATGGATGCTAAGCAAAACGGGGCTAAACTAATAGTTCTAGATACTCGTTTGTCTAACACTGCTACCCATGCTGATTATTGGCTCTCTACTTACCCAGGTAGTGAAGCAGCAGTGATGTTATCTATTGCTAATTATTTGATTCAAAATGATCTTTACAATAAAGAATATGTACAACGCTGGTGGAATTGGCAAGAGTATTTAGAAGCTGAACGTCCTGATTTGGAAAATACATTTGAAAACTTTGAAAAAGCACTAAAAGAACTTTATGTAGAATATAGTTTTGAATATGCTGCCAAAGAAGCAGGCATAGAAGCTAGTGTTATTGCCGAAGTAGCCGAAGTTGTCTCTAGTGCTGGTACTCGTTTGTCTACCCATAACTGGCGTTCTGCTGCAGCTTCAAACTTAGGTGGTTGGCAAGTTTCTAGAACTTTGTTCTTGCTAAATGCTCTTATGGGAGCAGTGGCAACAGAAGGTGGTTTTTATCCAAATGCTTGGAACAAATTCGTTCCCCGTCCAATACATGCAACTCCTCATCCCCATGTATGGAACAATATAAGTTGGCCGATTGAATTTCCTCTAGCCCAAAATGAACTCTCGTTTTTGATGCCTCATTTGATGAAGGAAAACAGAGGTCATCTTGAGGTATATTTCAATCGAGTTTACAATCCAGTTTGGACTAATCCTGATGGATTTTCTTGGATTGAAATGCTTACTGATGAGACAAAAGTTGGCACTTATGTATGTTTGACCCCTACTTGGAATGAGTCAGCTTTTTTTGCTGATTATGTTTTGCCAATGGGCCATGCTTCTGAACGCCATGATACTTTTTCTTACGAGCAATATAACGGTCAATGGTTAGGATTTCGCCAACCTGTTCTTAGGGCAGCTAGGGAAAAACTAGGGGAAAAAATTACCGATACTCGCCAGGTAAATCCTGGAGAGGTATGGGAAGAAAATGAATTTTGGATAGATCTTTCTTGGAGAATAGATCCAGATGGCTCTATGGGAATTCGTCAATATCATGAATCTAAGAAAAACCCAGGTACAAAGCTAAGCATAGATGAATACTATTCTTGGATGTTTGAAAATTCAGTTCCAGGTTTGCCAGAACATGCAGCTAGTCAAGGGTTGACTCCTTTTGAATATATGAGAAAATATGGAGTTTTCCAAATCCAAGCTGGAATGGGTCAACCTAATGAAAATGGAGTTCATGAGTCTGAGTTGAAAGATTTGAGTGAAGGACCCTTTGGGCGTATTTACAGTGGAACTCCAGCTCCACTAAGTCCCAACATCGCCCCTGTGGCTACTCCTGACCCCGATCCTCAAGGTAGAAGAGCATTGGGGGTAAAAATTGGAGATAGTATTAAAAGAGGATTTCCAACTCCTAGTGGTAGATTGGAATTTTATTCAAGTACTTTAGCTAATTGGGGCTGGAAGGAGTATGCCATTCCAACTTATATAAAAAGCCATGTTCACAAACAAGAACTTGAACAAGACCAAATGGTACTACTTTCTACTTTCCGTCTTCCAACCCAAATACATACCAGAAGTGCTAATTCTAAATGGTTAGATGAAATTTCTCATACTAATCCAGTTATGATTCATCCCCAAGATGCAAATCCTCGAGGAATTAGCAGTGGAGATTTAGTAAGAGTTGAAACCGAGATTGGCTACTATGTAGGCAAAGCTTTAGTAACAGAGGGAATTCATCCCGGAGTTGCTGCTTGTAGTCATCATTTTGGACGCTGGAAGACCAATCAAGACGAAGGTCAAAACCAAATGATGAGAACCGTAGGCTTGGATAAACAAGGAGATGCCTGGTCACTCAAGCCTCTTCATGATGTCCATGCGTATAATTCTAGTGACCCCGATACTTTGCGAATTTGGTGGAATGATGTTGGGGTACATCAAAACCTTACTTTCCCAGTACATCCTGATCCTATATCTGGGATGCACTGTTGGCATCAAGCAGTAAGGGTTAGAAAAGCAGATCCAGGAGACAAATTCTCCGATATTTATGTAGATACTAAAAAAGCTCATGAAGTTTATCAAAAGTGGATGGAAAAGACTCGTTCTGCTACCAAGGTGTCTCCTGATGGAAATCGTAGACCTTACTGGTTACAGCGTCCATTGAAACCACCACGTGAGATTTATGCTTTACCTAAAGCAGAACCAGTAGGTTGAGTATTCAAAAAGATAGTTTCGAGCTTTTTAGGGTATTGGGGGCTCTTTGTGAGCCCCCTCATCCTAGTCATGTTCCAATGGCTTCAGTCTTAGGACTTCCAAAAGAACCATCTGAAGCTGATTTCACAGAACTTTTTTTATTTCAGCTCTATCCTTATGCCTCTATCTATTTAGGTCCCGAAGGCATGTTAGGAGGAGAAGCTGGAGATAAAATAGCTGGCTTTTGGAGAGCTTTAAATCTTACTCCTCCAACTGAGTCTGATCATTTGACTGTCCTTTTAGGTCTTTATGCATCAATTGGAGACTTAGAACTTGCAGAAAAAGATGAAGCTGTCAAACTAATGAGACGCCAAGCTAGACATGTTTTACTTAAAGAATATTTGCTAAGTTGGGTTCCTGCTTATGCCCAGAAAGTTTCTGAATTAGCTCCCCCATATTATGCTGAGTGGGCTCGGATCTTGAAAGGTGCTTTACTAGAAGAAGCCAAAGAACTAGACCTAAGCCAACCTCCTGATATCTTAGCCCAAGCCCCTGGACTTCCAAGCGCAACAGAGCAACCTAAAGCTTTTGTAGATGGTCTTTTATCACCTTTGAGAAGCGGTATGATTATATGTAGGGCTGATCTTTATCGAGCTGGTAAAGATCTTGAAGTTGGTCTAAGAATTGGCGAACGTAGGTTTATTTTACAAGCTTTGTTAAACCAAGATTTAGCATTAGCTTTAAGGTGGCTCGCAAATGAAGCAGATACTTGGATAAAGCGTCAACAAGATTTGGTTGAAGATTTAGGATCTATTGCAACTTTTTGGGCTAATAGAGCTACTTTGGCTAAAGAATCTTTAACCAAATATGCTGAAATTGCTGAACAAAGCCCTATAGATTAGTCTTTGGGATAAAAACTTAAAAAATTTTTACTACTTCGGCTTGTAAAGGGAGTCTAAGAATGGAAAGATTTAGGTATATGATTTTTCAAGAACTTGTCGTGCTTGTAATTTAATATGTACGTTGACATATAGTCCACGTACACTTTAACCTCCCCTTTGGGAGGTTGTTTCGTTTTTAGTCAAAAATTTTGGGAAAGTCGTGAGGCAATGGAGCTAACAGGAGCACAAGCCCTTATAAAAAGTTTAGAAGCACAAGGAGTAGAGGTTATATTCGGAATACCAGGAGGAGCAATTCTTCCAGTGTATGATCCTCTTATAGATTCTCCTTTGCGTCATATATTAGTACGCCATGAACAAGGAGCTGGTCACATGGCTGAAGGTTATGCCCATGTGTCTGGACGTCCAGGGGTGGCGATGGTTACTAGTGGACCTGCTGCGACCAATATCGTTACTGCTTTGGCTGATGCTTATATGGATTCTATCCCAATGGTATGCATTACTGGTCAAGTAGCTTTGGGCTCAATTGGAACCGATGCATTTCAAGAAGCTGACACCACAGGCATTACAATGAGTGTAACTAAACACAATTGGTTGGTTACTTCAGCGCAAGACATACCAAGGATAATCAAAGAAGCTTTTCATGTAGCAACTACTGGCAGACCTGGTCCAGTTTTGGTTGATATACCAAAAGATGTAAGCAATCAACTAATGCAATGGTACTGGCCAGATGAGGTAGATATGCCAGGATATAAACCTACGGTAAAAGGTCATCCAAAGATGATAAAGCAAGCTGCTAAGCTAATTTTAGAGGCTAAAAAACCAGTTATATATGCAGGTGGTGGCATTATTAGAGCTGGAGCCAGTGATCAGCTAAAAACTTTGGCAGAACTTATCTCATCTCCTGTGGCAACTACTTTAATGGGAAGAGGATGTTTTCCAGACGAACATGAATTAGCAATGGGTATGCCTGGAATGCATGGTACCTATACTGCAGTAACTGCAATTCAAAAAGCAGATCTTCTTATTGCCCTAGGAGTTCGTTTTGATGACAGAGTTACTGGTAAAATTTCGTCTTTTGCTCCCAATGCCAAGGTAATACATGTCGATATTGATCCTGCTGAATTAGGAAAAGTAAGACATCCCGAGGTTCCAATTGTGGGGGACGTCGGATATGTTTTGACTGAATTAATTAAAGAAATTAAAAATTTAGAAAAAAAACAAGATCAAAGTGACAAAAGCGCTTGGCTTAAACAAATAAAAGATTGGCAAATACGTTTTCCTCTTACTTATGACAAAGAACAAACAAAAGTCATAAAGCCACAATTTGTAGTAGAGACTTTGAGTGCCAATACTCCCGAAGATACAATTGTTGTCTCTGGGGTGGGTCAACATCAAATGTTTGCAACCCAATACTGGAAATTCAACCGTCCCAACCAATGGGTAAACTCTGGTGGTCTTGGAACGATGGGATTTGCGATTCCGGCTGCTATTGGGGCTAAAGTGGCCAATCCTTCAGCTATGGTTTGGGCCATCGATGGAGATGGATGTTTCCAAATGACTGCTCAAGAATTAGTTACTGCTTCTTCAGAAAAGATTCCAATCAAAGTAGCTATTTTAAACAATGCTTATTTAGGCATGGTACGTCAATGGCAAGAAATGTTTTATGAAGAACGTTACTCTGAGGTATATCTTTCTCCAGATTTACCTGATTATGTAAAATGGGCCGAAGCAATGGGATGCGTTGGCTTTAGGGTTGAGTCTCCTGATGAAGTAGCTATTGTAATAGAAAAAGCTAATGCAATAAATGATCGACCTGTGGTAATTGATTTTCGAACTGATTCTTCTGAAAAGGTCTATCCAATGGTACCTTCGGGGGCTTCAAATGACGACATTGTTGTAGATCCATCTCAAGGACAAGGTGGAATGTGAAACAGTACAAACATCATACTTTGTCAGTTCTAGTTGAAAATAAAGCCGGTGTGTTATCTCGCATTGCTGGACTTTTTGCTAGAAGAGGATTTAATATCTATTCTTTAGCTGTTGCTCCAACCGATGATCAAAAATTTAGTCAGATAACCATCGTAGTAGATGTTCAGTCAGCTCCATTGGAACAAATTACCAAGCAGTTATTTAAGCTTATAAATGTTGTAAAAATTTCAGAACTTGACCCGGCAACTTCTTGTGAGTATGAACTAATATTGGCAAAAATTAATGCACCGGGCAATAATAGAGCTTCTATTATAGAATTAGTACAGCTATTTGGTGGAAAAATAGTAGATATAGGTATTTCTCAGTTGACAGTTATGCTGGCTGATTCTCCAACAAAGGTAGATGATTTTGAAGCTTTGTTGGAGCCATATGGAATTATCGAGGTCCAAAGAACTGGTCGAGTTGCTCTTGCTAAACAAGAAACCTCCAGTGCCAAATTACGTAGCATTAGCGGGAAAGTGAGTTAGATATGCCAGAAATATATTATGTAGGAGATGCAGATCCATCTTTAATAGAGGGTCGAAAAGTAGCTATTTTAGGCTATGGATCCCAAGGTCATGCTCATGCTTTGAATCTAAAAGATTCAGGTGTTGATGTAAGGGTGGGTCTTAGACAAGGATCTGCTTCTGCAAAAAAAGCTCAAGATAGTGGTCTTAGGGTAGTAGATATTCCCACAGCAACTAGGGAAGCTGATTTAATTATGATATTGCTACCCGATACTGAGCAAAAACATATTTACGAAGAACAAATTGCTCCAAATTTGACTTCAGGAGATGCTTTATTTTTTGCTCATGGATTCAATATCCATTTTGGTCAAATCACTCCTCCTGCAGGTATAGATGTAGCTATGGTTGCTCCAAAAGGACCGGGTCATTTAGTACGTCGTACCTACACTGAAGGAGCAGGAGTACCTTCTTTGATAGCTGTTGCTCAAGATGCTTCAGGAAAAGCAAAAGAACTTGCCCTATCTTATGCAAATGCTATTGGATCAACCCGAGCAGGAGTTTTAGAAACAACTTTTGCCGAAGAGACCGAAACTGATCTTTTTGGAGAACAAGTTGTACTTTGCGGTGGTGTTACAGAGTTAGTAAAAGCTGGGTATGAAACCTTAGTAGAAGCTGGATATCAACCTGAATCTGCTTATTTTGAATGTTTGCATGAGCTAAAACTTATTGTTGATCTTATGTATGAAGGCGGAATAGGCGGAATGCATTTTTCTATTTCTGACACAGCTGAATATGGTGATCTAACTAGAGGTCCTAGAATAATTAACGATTCAGTGCGCCAAGAAATGAAAAAAGTTCTTGCAGAAATCCAAGATGGAACTTTTGCCAACGAATGGGTTAAAGAAAATGAAACTGGACGTCATAATTTCCAAGCCCTTAGACAAAAGTCTGCTAAGGCTCCAATAGAAGAAATTGGAGCAAAACTAAGAGATATGATGCCTTGGATTTCAAGTGGACGTTCTAAGCCACAAGATGTTTCTGGAGGCTAATGCCTTTTTATAAACCTCAAAATATTGAATCAATTTATCCTTTAAAACTAAAAGACATCTTAGGGATGTCTTTTAGTTTTATTAGGTCTAATTTTGATCTCTATGCTCGTTCAATGGGAGTGGTTGTAGTTCCTTTGGTAACTGTAATCGTACTTTCTACTAAAAATCTTATATTGTCTCAACATGGATTTTCGCTTACTTCTTTGAAAGCTGATATTGCTTATGTAAATCTTTTAGTCCAAAGGGGAGGTTTTTTAGGTAATTTAGCCGGATTTGTTAATTTATTCCTAATACCTTTGGCTGCAGGAATAGCTAGTCGTATAGCAGGAGTAAGTTTTTTAGGCGCAATTCCTAACTCTGCTAGTGCTACCAGGATAGGAATGAGATTTGTTTTTGCCCTAATGTGGGCAGCTCTTATCATTCATTTGGCAGAATTAGTTGGACTGGTGATTTTTGTGTTGCCGGGGATCTTTGTAGCGGTAGTTACAGCTGTGGTTACTCCTGTAATTGTTCTAGAAACTAAAGGTCCATTTTCAGCTATTCGAAGAAGTTGGGATTTAGTACGTCCTAAGATGTTTAAAATCTTTGGTTTTGTAGTTGGGATAACTATTACATCTTTAATTGCTAATTTTGTTTTTATTGAACTAAGTTCTATCTTTTCATCTGTTCTAAGTTCTAGTTTTTCATGGATAATAGTAGTAATAATGCAAAGTATACAAACTATTGTTGTAACTTCTTTTGTTGCAACTGCGACTACTTTAATTTATTTAGATGCTCGTATCTACCTTGAGGATTTTCATCTTGATTTAGAAGACAAAGTAGATGTAGGAGATTTTTTCTTAGGTTAGCTGTTGTTTTGAAAGATTATATATTTATAAAAAGCCAACTTGGATTAGATTCGTTCTATCGCCAATAAGTTTTATTGCTTGCTAAGTACAAACAGATAATAGCCTCTGGGAAATAATGAGGCTATTATCTGAAT
>JAJYPT010000059.1 GCA_021795135.1 Actinomycetes bacterium | reverse complement strand
TATCTACTTCACCAAGACGGCGATCTAGGCCAGATATATCTATATGATCAAGAGTTGGCAGAAAACCTCCACCTAGGGGGAGTTCATTGTGGTTTATGTCGAAAAACTTAGCTCCTAATGCTTTCAACATAGCAGTCCCGCCGTCTGTAGAGGCACTACCACCTAATCCGATAATGATTTTTTTACACCCTAAATCTAATGCTTTTGCTATAGATTGACCTACTCCATAGCTAGAAGCACTAAGAGCACAACGTGAATTTTTGTCTTTTAGACGTCTTAGTCCAGCTGTATCGGATAATTCTATAATTGCTGTGGTGTCTTTTATTCCAATATGGGTTTGGAGTTCTTCTCCGCAAGGACCTTGTGCCAAGAAGTGGTGTAATTTGTAATTGGCAAAAGTTCCCACTTCTAAAAGTCCATCTCCTCCATCAGAGACTGGAACGATAACAATATCTAGATTGTTATCTATACTTTTTAGACCTTTAGATAAATTTTTAGCTAATTCTTGACTAGAAAGAGACCCTCTGAATTTATCAGATGCAATAATAATTTTATTATTCATTAGTTTTATCTCTAGTCAAGAATTAGCTTTGAACTAACTGTTAGCAGTAGATAGCTCAGGAACTGGTTCAAATTCAACTATAGTGCTAATAGAAGTTCCCATTGCAGCGTTTGCTTCTCTTTCAATCATAATCTCTACTAATACAGGAAGCTGTAGACGTTTAGCTTCTGTTTTTGCCCATTGTAAAGCTGGAGCAATATCTTGAGGTTCAATTACTCTTTTTGCAGGACAACCAAAAGCATCCATAAGTTTTACGTGGTCTACTCCGTTTTTGTCATAATGAAGATCGACTGCAAAATTCATATCATAAGAGATTTCAGATTGTCTAATGAGACCTAAATATTCATTATTTAGCATTACAATCACAAATCCAATATTGTATTGTGCTCCAACAGCTAATTCTTCCATCAAGAACTGGAAGGAGTAATCTCCAACTACAGCTACAACTTCTTCATTTGGTTTAGCACATTTTACTCCCAAAGCTGCTGGAACTTCCCAACCAAGGGGACCAGCTTGACCACACACTAAGTATTTGCGAGGTTTGGATATAGTTTGAAATTGACCTGACCAAATTTGATAAAGCCCAATTGCTGTTACAAAGGTAGTGTCTTGGTCAAAGGCTTGATTGATTTCTCTAAATACTCTAGGAGGTTTGATGGGAGTGTCATCAAAGTCATCTCTACGTCCCATAGTTTGTTTGAGGTGAGATATTCTTTCTATCCAAGTGGAATTGTCTTTTCGCTGACGATTTTTAGCTTCTTTTAGTAAAGCTTGTAAGAATAATTTAGTATCAGAGACAATACCTAGGTCAGGAGGAAATACTTTTCCAAGTTGGGTAGGTTCAATATCTACATGTATAAATTTTCTACCTTTTCTATAGGTTTCTAAATCTCCAGTATGGCGATCTCCAAATCTTGCTCCTAGGGCTAATACTAGATCCGATTCTAAAAAGGATTTATTTCCCCAGCGTTGTTGGGTTTGTATTCCTGTCATTCCAGCAAAAAGCTCATGTTCTTCTGGAAATGCTCCTTTGCCCATTAGAGTAATTTGAACAGGAATAGATAATAGCTCGGCTAATTCGTATAATTCTTGTGAAGCATTAGCCAAGATAACTCCGCCTCCTGCTAGCAATAAAGGTCGCTCAGCTTGAGATATTAGATCTAAGGTACGTTCTAGTGCTTTTGGATTTGGTCCAACTTGGTCTAAGGGTAGGGGAGAATCAAGTCCTTTTTCCCATTCAATTTGTTGTTTTGCAACATCTAAAGGTATATCTATAAGGACAGGACCTGGGCGACCTGATCGCGCTATTTGAAATGCTTTTCTAAATATCCAAGGTATTTGAGCAGCTTCTTTTACCTGTACTGCCCATTTAGTAACAGGTCGTGCTATTTCAACTATGTCAACTGCTTGGAAAGCCTCTTGGTGTAGCTTGTCTCTTACAGCTTGACCAGTTATACAAATGATGGGAATTGAATCAGCTTGGGCTGTATAGAGTCCAGTTATCATATTGGTTCCTGCTGGTCCCGAGGTTCCCATGCAGACTCCAACTTTTCCAGTTGCTCTGGCCCATCCATCAGCTGCATGGGTGCCACCTTCTTCGTGACGAACAGTCAAATGTCTAATTGAACTTGTTTGAAGCGATTTATATAGAGGTAAAATTGCTGCACCTGGGATTCCAAATACAACATCTACTCCTTCTGATTCCATAACATCTACTGCTGCTTGCATTGATGGAACTTGTGCCATCTGTTTTATTTATCCCTTCCACAGAGTCGTTCTACTCCCAAAAGCAATGCTGAATGATCTAAATCTCCATTGCCATTTGCTTTTAGAGAAGCCATTAATTCACTTACAAGTGCTCCCAAAGGAATTATTACTTGAGCTTGTCGTGCTGATTCGGTCAATATGCCAAGATCTTTGTGATGCAGTTCAACTCTAAATCCTGGTTTGAATTGCCTTGCTAACATTGAACTAGCTTTTCTATCCAATATACGATTTCCCGCCAAACCACCAGCTAGAACCTTTACAGCTGATTCTGTATCTACACCGTAGGCTTCTAAAAATACAATTGCTTCTGCTACTAGTTCAATAGTTCCAGCAACTATTAGTTGGTTAGCTGCTTTTACAGTTTGTCCTGATCCAGATGGTCCAACGTGTACTATTGTGGATCCAACTGCTTCAAAGATTGGCTTTGCTTTTTCAAAATCACTAGCAGACCCGCCTACCATGATTGACAGATTTGCATCTATTGCTCCTTGTTCTCCACCACTAACTGGAGCATCAAGGACGCCAAAACCTTTTTCTTGTGCTTGTTTTGCTATTTCCATAGCAGTTGAAGGTTTGATGGTGCTCATGTCTATGTATAAGCTATTTGGTTTGGCATTCGCTAGAATTCCATCTTTTGCCAAAGCAACTTCTTCTACATCTGGAGAATCGGGCAACATAGTAATAATTATCTCAGCGTCTTTTACAGCTTCGCTAACACTAGAAGCCCCACGACCTCCAGCTTTTACTAAATTGTCTATTTTTTGTGGGCTACGGTTGTATCCAACAACATCGAACCCTGCTTTTACTAAGTTGGCTGCCATTGGACCGCCCATGATGCCTAGTCCAATAAAAGCTACGGTAGTCATATTTTCTCCTCTATCTATGAGACTAGGAAGTCGATTTACGTTTATCTAAAGGAATCCAGTCAAAACTGTCTTTTGACTGGCCTTGAGGTTTATATTCTAAGCCCATGTATTTTTTGTAGCCGTTGGCCTCTAATGCATCAAAAGCAGCATCAAAATCAATCGTTCCAGTTCCAGGTTGATGTCGTCCTGGGTCATCTGCAACTTGAATATGTTCAATGTAGGAAGAATATTTTTCTATGGTAGATACTAAATCCTCACCCATACGATGTAGATGGTATAGATCTGCAAGAAAAGCTATATTGCCATATCCATTGCTTCGAACTTTATCTATGACTGAAATAGCATCTTGAGCTTTGAGTAAAGGATAAGAAGGGCTATCAAAATTATTTTGAGTCTCTATAAGAACTACGCCTTGAATTTGTTTTACTGCATTTGTGGCATAGAGAAGGTTTTCGATTGCTAGTTCATCTTGCTGTTTTGGATCTACACCTTCAATCCGATTACCATAGAGTGCATTGAAGGCTTTGCAACCTAGGCCTTTTGCAAACTCTATTGCTGCATCCACGCTTGTTTTAAAGCGATCTTGTTGGCCTGGAATAGATACTAGTCCACGATCTCCTTGGGCCATATTTCCAGCGTCGAAATTCATGCCTACTAATTTGAGTCCTTGATCCGTAATGGCGCGAGTCAACTCATTGATACTTTTATCGCTAGGAGATGCAAAATCAAAAGGCCACCATAATTCAACAGCTCCAAAGCCTACCTGTGATACTGCTTCAAAACGTTCTAGAAGTTCTAATTCAGTAAAGATAATGGATAAGTTGACATCGGGTTCAAATTTGATATTCATAAACCTTCCAGTATGCGGAATATAAATTCTATTATACGAAAAGTTTAGAAAATACTACCTTTGCTGTCAAGAATCATATTTGAAAACTTTTTGGAAAGATTTATAAAAAATTTAAAAACTATCTCTAAATTGGTAATTAGAAAAATACCAATTCTGAAAAATTTTTCTAAATTGGTATTTTTCTAATTACTATAAGAAGAACTTATTTCTTGGACCGTTGCTTTCAAAAGAGGAATAATTTCTTGCCGAGTTTCAGGAGTAAGCCTAGAAATAGGACCAGATATAGAAATGGCAGCTTTTGCTAAGTTCCAAGGTATTGGAGCAGCAATACAATTTACGCCTATTTCTTGTTCTCCTTCATCTAGTGCATATCCTTGATGGCGTATTTGTTCTAGTTGTTTTAGTAAAATTTTTGGATCTGTGATGGTAGTAGGAGTATAAGCCTTCATACCTGTTCTAGATAAAATGCTGATAACTTCTTCTTGTGAGAGTTGAGCTAAAAGGGCTTTGCCAACTCCAGTGCAATGGGGATGAACTCTTCCTCCTACTTCTGTAAACATTCGCATTGAGTGACGAGAGGGTACTTGGGCAACATAGACTACTTCGTCTGCATCAAGGAGAGCTAAATTAGTAGTTTCTCCAGTTAGTTCGGCTAGTTTAAAAAGGTATGGTTTTATGCTAGAGCCTAATGCAATTCCAGCTTTTTCTCCCAAACGGATCAGCCGTGGTCCCAATCCATAACGACGTGAAGATCCTTGTTTGACATATCCTCCTGTGACCAAAGTCTGAATTAGCCTATAAATTGTTGGCAAAGGAAGACCTGAACTTTCAGCAAGTTGGGTAATGCCTACTTCACTATTTGCATCTGCTAAATGTTCTAGAAGTTCAAATGCACGCAAAATCGACTGGACATTATCATTAGTTTTGGTTTTTGGAGGAGAAGTTATCAAATCAGATGAGTAATTTTCCATTAGCCTTATTCGATCATAATTATTTTTACTTTAAAGATACAGTCAACCCTTTTTATAAAGTAGTAATTTCGTATTTTGCGAAATAGTAAAACTGCTTATTTTATCTTTTACAACTTAGGTTGATAAAAAATAGTCTTTTTTAAGGGCTATTATAAATGTAGACTTTTTTGGAAGTTTTAGAATTTCAATGCTTGATCTTTATTTTCCAAGCTACTACAATTTCCTCTATACAAAAATATTTATTCGTATAGCGGAAACTTTTAATTAAACTCTATAATTTTTAATTAAACTCTATAATTTTGGGGGCAATGACTAAGGGTGACTCATAACAAGTTGGTGGGGGCTATGTTGGTAGAGTTAGAACATAGAGTTATCGTTACTCTTAGTCAATCTATCTATAAGTAGTTGCCTATGATACCTTTAGATTTTTATAATCATATAATTTCACTACTAGGTTCAGATTTAGTTCTTTCGTCTCCAGCTGAACTTAGTGTCTATGAAAGCGATGGTCTAACAGGTTATCATCAAATTCCTGGTCTTGTTGTATTTCCTCTTGAAACATCTCAAGTATCTCAAGTAGTAAAAGCATGTTCAGATTTTGGAATCCCTTTTGTTGCAAGAGGAGCAGGAACTGGACTCTCAGGAGGTGCTCTTCCAAGTCCTGATGGGGTATTGATTGTTCTTTCTAAGATGAGAAAAATTTTAGAAATAGATCCAATAAACCAACGTATGGTGGTAGAGCCCGGGGTTACCAATATAGAAATATCAAAAGCAGTTTCTAAATATAATCTTTATTACGCGCCTGATCCTTCTAGCCAAATAGTTTGTACCATTGGGGGAAATGTTGCAGAAAATTCTGGCGGCGCTCATTGTCTAAAATATGGCTTTACTACTCATCATGTACTTGGCTTAGAAGTAGTATTTCCTGACGGGTCCATTGAACAAATTGGAAGTAGTACTTTAGACTTTCCTGGCTATGATCTACGTGGGGCAATAATTGGTTCTGAGGGAACTTTAGGTATAGTAACTAAGATAGTAGTCAAACTAACTCGTATTCCCGAATCTGTAGCTACTTTGGTAGCAGACTTTGAATCTCCTGAACAAGCAGGTGAAGCAGTAACAGGAATAATTGGAGCAGGTATCATTCCAGCGGCTGTGGAAATGTTGGACAGTTTAGCAATTCAAGCCTGTGAAGCTGCTACTCATTCGGGATTTTCTCTAGATGCTGGGGCAGTATTGATAGTTGAAGTAGATGGTCCCGATGCTGAAACTAAATTTACTTTTGAACAGGTAAAAAATATTTGCAAACAAGCTTTAGCTACTAATATAAAAGTAGCTGAAACCAGTGCCCAAAGAGCAGCTATTTGGGCTGGGCGCAAATCAGCTTTTGCTGCTGTTGGAAGAATATCTCCTTCTTATTATGTCCAAGATGGGGTCATTCCTCGTACTGCTTTAGGTTCTGTTTTAGCCAAGATTGCCAAAATGTCGCTTGAATCAGGAATACGAGTAGCGAATGTATTTCATGCAGGAGATGGCAATTTGCATCCTTTGGTTCTTTATAATCCATCTATTGAATTTGAAGCTCAAAAGGCTGAAAAACTTGCCAGCGATATTGTTGCTTTATGTGTAGAAGCTGGAGGATCTATAACTGGAGAACATGGAGTTGGGGTAGATAAAGCTTGTTCTATGCCTAAGATGTTTTCAGAACAAGATATCGAAATTATGCTTTCTTTTAAATCTGCTTTTGATCCTCAAGGAATTTGCAATCCTGACAAGATTTTCCCAACACCTCGTCTTTGTGGGGAGTCTCCTGGCCCATATAAAGCTCATCCATTAGAAAAAGCTGGAATAGCTGAACGATTTTAGGAGCTAAATGACTATATCTGAGTCTGGGATAGGATCTGAATTAGATTCTAACCAAAATAGAGTTTCCCCTCAAAATCTAGATGAAGTTGTTGAGGTTATTGCTTTTGCAAATAGGGGAAATAAAACTTTATCTATCCAAGGAAATGCCACAAAAACTCGTTATCAGCCCTATGTGACCAAAACAGATATAACCCTTTCTAGTTCTAGCTTGGATAAGCTAATATCTCATAATCCTTCTGATATGACCGCAACTATCCAAAGTGGTGTTTCAATAGCCCAGATTCAAAAATCTCTTTATCAATTTGGTCAATGGTTGGCAATAGATCCTCCTATGTGGGATAGGGGGGCAACACTTGGGGGAGTGGTTGCAGCAGGACATGCAGGTCCAAGTAGAGTAAAATTTGGTTCAATAAAAGATCTAGTAATTGGAATGACTGCTGTTTTGGGAGATGGGCGAGTTATTAGATGCGGTGGAAATGTAATTAAAAATGTTGCTGGTTATGATCTATCTAAAATTTTTTGTGGATCTTGGGGTACTTTAGCCTTTATTGTAGATGTTACTTTGAGACTGCATCCTCTTGCTGAATCCAAAAGGATTCTCAAGGCTAAACTTTCATGGGAACAAGCCCAAAATTTTGCCCTTAGCCTTATAGCTTCCCCATTTGATCCAACAGCTATAGAAATAGGGTTTGACCATATTTGGATTGTTTTAGAAGGAAGTAGTATAGGTACTTCCCAAAGGGCTAATGCAATTGCACAAATGGCATCGAATTCTAATATAGAAATTCAAAACGTTGAGATCTCACAAGCTCAAGCTGTTTTTGATAAATTTTCTCAAATAAGAATTGCCACTGAAGAACAAAGCATCCTCAAAGCATCAATACTTCCTTCTCAATTAGCAAAAGCTGTGGAGGAATTAGATAATTTGGCTAACAAAATTGCAATTGATTACCAAGTTGTAAGTCATGGAGGCTCTGGGATAGTTTTAGCTAAATTATCAAGCGGAGATTTACATAGCCATGGTGAATTAGTTAAAAAATGGAGAGATTATTTACAAGGTCTTGGAGGAACTATGATTGTAGAGCAAGGACAAAATGGTCTACAAGAACTAGTTTCTTATTGGGGGAATCCTCCGGGAGGCTTTAAGGTAATGCAAAGAATTAAAGAAGAATTTGATCCAAAGACAATTTTGACTCCTGGTGGATTTGGAGGATGGTGGTAATGATAGATAATCCAATAACTAAAAGTTGGCCTACTTTTTCACAACGACTACAAGATTGTGTTCATTGTGGGTTTTGTCTTCCAGCTTGTCCAACATATCAACTTTGGGGCCAAGAAGCTGATTCTCCTCGTGGAAGAATTCATCTCATGAAACAGAACCATGAAGGAATAATCCCAATGGATTCTATTTTCAAACAACACATTGATGCTTGTTTGGGTTGTATGTCTTGTGTTAGTGCTTGTCCTTCTGGAGTTCGTTATGATGAACTTATAGAACACACAAGAGCTAGCTTGGAAGATAACTATCAAAGACCACCTTTTGATAGGGCTTTTCGTAAATTTTTATTTTCAATTTTTCCTTATCCTAAAAGAGTACGTGTAGCTGCAGTGATGGGTATCGTTGCTAATAAGATTGGGGCTAATAAGTTGGCTTCTTTTGATCCTCGTCTCAAAGCCCTTACTAGCGTTATGCCCGATAAAAAGCTAGCTCAAGTACTCAGACCTGCTACTAAATCAGCTTCTGCTAAAGGAGATAAGCGACTACGAGTTGGGATTTTGTCAGGTTGTGTTCAAAGGGTATATTTTTCACAAGTCAATCAAGCAACTATAGATGTCTTGACAGCAGAAGGTATAGAAGTAGTTTCTCCAACCCAACAAAATTGTTGTGGAGCTTTGGAGTTTCATTCAGGAGAAGCTGATTCTGCTATAGAAAAAGCTAAATTGACCATTGAGGCTTTTGAAAAAGAAAATGTTGATGCAATAGTAGTAAATGCTGCTGGGTGTGGTTCTTCAATGAAAGACTATGGGCGACTTTTAGCCGATGACCCAATTTATGCTCAACGAGCCTTAGAGTTTTCAGAAAAAGTTGAAGATATATCTGAATTTTTATCAAGGATAACCCCTAGGGCAAAACGAAACAGGATAGATCTCAAAGTTGCCTATCAAGATCCTTGCCATCTCTTGCATGCCCAACAGATATCGTCTCAGCCAAGAAAGATGATTCTACAAATTCCTGGTATAGAACTTATAGATTTACAAGAACCAAATATTTGTTGTGGCTCAGCTGGAATTTATAATTTGGTAGAGCCTGAAACAGGAGCTGAGTTAGGAAGACGCAAAGCAGTAATTATCAAAGAAGCTAATCCTCAAATAGTTGCTAGTGCTAATCCTGGCTGTACTTTACAATTGCAGCGTTATTTAGATAAAGAAGTAAAAGTTATCCATTGGATAGAGCTACTTCAAGCTTCTATACTAAACAAGCCATTAGTTTAAAATTATTCAATCAAACAAAAAAGCTCAAGTAAGCCTACTTGAGCTTTTTTGTTTGATTAGAAAAGTTTAGTTTTACGTAAAACTTTTGTTATGGTGGAATTGGATTTGGAATATATTTTTTTTTCT
>JAJYPT010000058.1 GCA_021795135.1 Actinomycetes bacterium | reverse complement strand
AGTATTTAATATCCCTACTATTGTATCTTCAACTTGATTATTTCATACTGAAAAAGATCTTGTTTTATTGCAAGGGACATAAATCAAAGATAAAAGGCAAGAAAGGGCAAAATGTATTTAACTCCAGCTGAACGTGACAAACTTCTGATATATGTAGTAGCTGATCTTGCCAGGAAACGCCAAAATAGGGGATTGAAATTAAATTATCCAGAAGCAGTGGCATTAATTACAGAGGCTTTACTTGAAGGTGCTAGAGATGGCAAAACCGTTAGTGAGTGTATGGCTTTAGGCCGTATGGTCTTGACTGAACAAGATGTTATGTCTGAAGTTCCTGAGCTTATTGAAGTTGTTCAAGTAGAAGCTACTTTTCCAGATGGAACAAAATTGATATCATGCCACCAACCCATACAACCATTAGCAGCTCAATTTGAGAAGGAAGTATGAATCCTCTTGGTGGATATATAGGAAGGGATCAGAATTTAGACTTTTTACCAAATCGACAGCGTAGAGTTATTTTAGTTTCTAATGTTGGTGATAGGCCTATTCAAGTAGGATCTCACTATCATTTTTTCGAAGTCAACTCTAGTCTAGTCTTTGAGCGTGAAAAAACTTTGGGGTTTAGACTTTGTATTCCTTCAGGTACAGCCTTACGTTTTGAGCCTGGAATAGATGTTGAAGTGACTCTTGTGGAGTATGGAGGGCGTAAAAAAATAACTGGATTTTCTGGAGCTTATTAACTAAATAAATAAAAGCTATTGTTCTAATAAGTGATTTTTGGTTGGTCTTATCGTAGTAGATATTATAGGAGTCTTTGTGGATTATATAGAAGGTAATCGTTATCGAGCTATTTATGGACCAACCAAAGGAGATCGTTTTCGCCTTGCCGATACTGATTTGATAGTTGAAATAGAAAACGATTTAGGCACTATAGGTGATGAGGCAATCTTTGGTGGCGGAAAAAGCATCAGAGATGGCATGGGTCAAGCACCTAGTTCTAGTACAGAAGGAGCTTTAGACCTTGTAATTACTGGAGTAGTGGTAATGGATCCCAAGTTGGGAATCATAAAAGGTGATATTGGTATCAAAGAAGGTCAAATAGTTGGGGTTGGAAAAGCTGGTAATCCCAATACAATGGATGGAGTAAGTCCAGATCTTGTTATAGGTTCTAACACAGAAGTACTTGCAGGGGAGCATATGATTGCTACCCCAGGTGGAATTGATTCTCATATTCATTTTATCGATCCAGCTCAGGTATATGAAGCGCTTTCTTCTGGGATAACAACGATGCTTGGAGGAGGCACTGGTCCTGTGGCTGGTACTGCTGCTACTACGTGTACTCCTGGAGTATGGAATATGCATCGAATGCTTCAAGCAGCCGAAGCATTTCCAGTTAACTTGGGATTTTTGGGCAAGGGAAATACCACTAGTGTTTCTGGACTAGAAGAACAAATTCAAGCTGGTGCAATAGGATTGAAAATTCATGAAGATTGGGGTTCTACTCCTGCTGTTATAAATGCAAGTTTAGAAATCGCTGATCAATTTGATGTCCAAGTTGCAATCCATACTGATACTTTAAATGAATCAGGATTTGTTGAAGATACTATTGCAGCAATTGCTGGACGAGTAATTCATACTTATCACACAGAAGGAGCAGGTGGAGGACATGCTCCTGATATTTTGAAAATAGCTTCAGAACCAAATGTTCTTCCTTCGTCAACGAACCCAACTAGACCCTATAGTGTAAATACTATAGATGAGCATCTGGACATGTTGATGGTTTGTCATCACTTGAATCCTTCTATTCCTGAAGATCTAGCTTTTGCTGAGAGTAGAATTCGTCCAGAGACCATAGCGGCAGAAGATGTATTACACGATAGAGGTGTTATCTCAATGTATTCATCTGATTCTCAAGCTATGGGACGAGTTGGAGAAAATTGGCAACGGTTGTTTCAAACAGCTGACAAGATGAAAAAAATGACCGGTTCTTTATCACAAGATAGCAACAACAATGACAATTTTAGAATTTTACGATATCTTGCTAAACTTACAATTAATCCAGCAATAGCCCATGGGATATCACATGAAGTAGGAAGTATCTCTCCTGGTAAATTAGCTGACATAGTAATATGGGAAATACCTTTTTTTGCAATTCGTCCTAAATTTATACTAAAAGGTGGAATTGTATCTTGGAGTGCTTCTGGTGATCCTGGTGCATCTATTCCAACTCCTCAACCAATGTTTTATAGACCTATGTTTGGTTCTTATGGAAGAGCAATTTCTTCAACGTGTTTAACTTTTGTCTCTAAGGCTGCCCTAGAGAATAACATTGGCCAGCAATTAGGTCTAAAGCGTCGCCTTTCGCCAGTTGAAAACTGTCGATCCTTAACTAAGTCTGATATGATACGTAACGATTCAGTTTCGACAATAGAAGTAAATCCCCAGACTTATCAAGTCTATCTAGATGGTGAATTAATAGAAGTAGAACCCGCGGAAAAATTATCTTTAGCCCAACTTTATAAACTTATATAAAGATTCAAGTATCTAGATGTCCAAAGAAATATTTCATGTATTACAGCTAACAGATTCTTCCTTGCCAACGGGAGGCTTTGCATATTCTCATGGTATAGAAACTTTAATTAATGCTGGTAAGATTATCGATTTGGATACCCTAGAAAAAGCCCTTATTGCTCAAGCAATAGCAATTGGACAGGCGGAGTTAATTGGACTTTGGACAATTGCTTGTGCAGATAATCCAAAAGCTATTTTTGAAAGAGTCTGTCATTATCTATTTAGCTTTTTATGGGAAGAAGAAGTTCGCCAATCTAGTTCCTTGCTTGGTAGAAGACTATTAAATATCGCTGAACGTTTTAGCAATGAAATCATATATAAACCAAAAGCTGAAGAAGTCACCTATATATTAAATGGTCCAGCTGCTGGTCTTGTTGCAAAACCACTAGGAGTGAATCCATTACAGATGGCCCAGTCGTTTCTTTTTACTCACATAACACAAAGTGCCTCAGCAGCCACGAGATTGTTGGGTTTTGATTCTTTAGCTGTAAATGAAATAGTTTGGCATCTATCAGATTTGATGCGAGAAGTGGTTGAGATCTCTTCTAGTAAGACTTTGGAAGAGATCTCTCCTGTGAATTTTGAATTAGGAATTGCTCAGACGCGTCATAGATATGAATCTCTTCGGCTTTTTAGAAGTTAGTGAGAAAGAAAGATGGATCGATAATGAAAAAGATTGCAAGGTTTGGTATTGGAGGACCAGTAGGGGCTGGTAAAACTGCTTTGATAGAGGCTTTAGTGCCGCGTTTGGTTGAACTTGGTAAATACCCTTTGGTGGTCACTAATGATATAGTAACAACTTATGATGCTGAGCATGTAAGAGCTAATTTAGTAGGGGTATTAGATCCTAATCGTATTGTAGGTATTGAAACAGGCACCTGTCCACATACAGCAGTTCGTGAAGACCCAACAGTTAATTTATTAGCAATCGAAGAGTTATTTATTAAATTCCCAGATAGCGACCTGGTGCTTTTAGAGTCAGGTGGAGATAATCTAACATTGACTTTTTCATCTGCTTTGGTAGATAAAACTATTTTTGTTTTAGACGTAGCAGGAGGAGAAAAAACTCCTAGTAAACAAGGTTTAGGCGTAATAAAAGCTGATTTGTTGGTTATCAACAAAATAGATTTAGCCCCTTTTGTAGGCGCAGATCTCAATATTATGGCTCGAGATAGCGACAGAGTTCGCAATGGTCGACAAGTTATATTTACAAATTGTCAGACTGGACAAGGCATAGAAGTAGTAATTGATTTTATATGTTCAAACCTTATAGATGATGACAAAAACTAAAATATGGCTCAATTTAGAGGAAGAGTTAAATTAGTTGCTCAAAATTTAGATGGAAGTAAAACTTCTTTAATGCTAGCTAATTCAATAGGTTCTCAAAGGATATTAAGAACCCTAAAAGATAGAGAATTGTTAACAGTTTATCTAGTAGGTCAAGGCGCTGGTCTATTAGGAGGAGATAGGCAACATTTGAGTTTTGATTTAATGTCTCATAGCAAGCTATGTATAGCTCCTGTAGCTGCAAGTTTAGTTTTGGGATCGCGCAATGAAACAGCTATAGAGACTATAATTATTCGCTTAGATAAAGACACCTCTTTTCACTGGAAGGCTCAGCCGATAATTCCTTTTGCTGACTCTTGTATTAAAAGGCAAATTAGGATTTATCTTCATGCTTCCTCCCGACTTTTATGGGAGGAATTTTTTATGCCTGGTCGTGTTTCTTTGGGTGAACTATTTGCTATGAAAAAATTTAGAAGCCGTCTGGTGATCCATGATTTAGGTAAACGCGTTGTTTTGAGAGAAAATATAGATTTGCCATTCGATCTAGTTCCAATAAATACCTTAGGGTTGTTTGGAGAAGCTACCACAATGTGGAATGCTTGGTTTTATGCTCCTGAAGATATTTTGGAAAAAATTGAACCTATTTTAAAGTCTTATAATGCTAATAGCTGGTGGGGATGGAGTTATTTGCCTTATAGACGAGGCATAGGGATAAAAATATTGGGAACCCCACCCCAAGCAGTTGCCCTACGGGATTATATTCGTAGTCACCTTGAATCCTATTTGCATAGTTTTAAATATTGACATTCCTTGTTTTTATTTTAAGTAAGAACTATTTGACTATTTTGGGAATTTGTTAAAAACAACAGCTTGAATATTATTTTTCCTTAAAACAGAAGCTCTTGTTGATAATAGTCTCTTCTTTTTTCCTTCAAAGAAGAGACGAAACTATATTTTCATCGAGTTTGTAGTCATTTTATAGTTTTGGATTAATCAATTGTATTTAACTTCTAATTTATATCTGAGAAACATTTTAGAAACATTTAAGTTTTACGCTTAGAGTAATAAACAAGAGCACCTAGGGTTCCACTGGAAGTTGATTGTTTTCAGGTTTGGTCCAAGAGGTGCAAGCAGCTATCAGATATGTTCTGTTGTCTGTTTCACGGAGGGATAAAAGCCCGGGAGAGAGGAATCTCTTAGTCTTTTACGTCTGAGAATAAGATGAGGAGCAATTTGATGGCAAAGAAAATATTATCTTGGATTTACAGAATTTTTTTGAATAGCACTAAAATTTTTTCTCAAGCCAAGATAAACAATATAAGTATCAAGAGCCCAAAAACTAAAGTTATAGCAACTTTTGGATCATTGGCTTTGTTGGCTAGTGCTTGTGGTAGTGCTAATGCTAGTTCAACTTCTTCGTCAGTAGCTTCTAAGAGTAGGACTTTACAGTTCGCATTTACTGCTGATACACAGCCTCCTGATCCTGATATTTTTTATGCTGGACAGGGGCTGAATATAACAATGACCACTTATCAGGGTTTGGTAAAGTATGCTTCTAATACCCCAAAAGCCAAAATAATTCCAAATTTAGCTACTAGTTGGACAATTTCTCCAGGAGGACGTACCTACACTTTTCATTTGCGTCCAAATGTTAAATTTCATGATGGAACTACATTTACTTCTACTTCTGTAGCAGTTAGTTTCGCTCGTAGGCAAAAACTAAACCAAGGTCCTGCTTATATGCTCAGTCAGGTATCTTCTGTATCTACCCCATCACCTTTAGTTGCAGTTGTCCATCTCAAGACTCCTGTTGCGGCATTTATGGACTATTTGGCTTCTGCGTATGGACCCAAGATGGAAAGTCCTACTGCTTTGGCAAAACATAGTGGCAACGATTTAGCTCAAAGTTATTTGAGAACTCATGATATAGGAACTGGACCCTATCAAATTTCTAAAGTAGTTCCGGGTCAAAAATACGTTCTAACTCGCTTTAATGGCTATTGGGGTCCTAAACCTTATTACAAAACTATTAATATTTTTATAACTCCTGATGTAACAACCCAGCAATTGCAACTAGAACAAGGACAATTGCAAATGATATTACATGGATTGTCTACCTCAGCTATCCAACAATTTCGTTCTAATCGTAATTTTAAAGTTTCAGAGCTACCAACTTTACAAATGGCAATGATATGGGTCAATCCAAATAAAGGAGCCTTCAAAAGTAATAAATTGAGATTGGCCTTAGAACAAGCTGTAAATAAGAATGCTTTAGTAAAAGAAGTTTTTCCTGGCAGAGGTACTGTGGCAAAACAAATTTATCCCAAAGGAGAACTACCTATGGGTACTGCTATGGAAAATCCTACCTATAATCCAGCTAAATTGACTCAATTAGTCAAATCCTTGCCAAACTCGGCTAAGAGTATTTCTTTAGGATATTCGACTAGTCAACCAAGCTCTCAATTACTAGCTAATTTGTTACAGATCCAATTATCCAAATTAGGTCTCAAAGTTGCCATAAGAGCTATCCCTTCATCTACCATATACGGCTTCGCTAGTGCACCTGCAACTGCTCCTAATTTATTAATTGAAACTAACTGGCCTGATGCTGCTCATCCAGATACTTGGGCTCGAATTGTAATGGGAGCAGGTGGAGGTCTCAATTATCTGAATTGTAGTGTTCCTAAAGCCGATTCTTTGATAAATAAGGGTTTAGCAACCATGAATAAAGCTACTTCTTTGAAATACTACGAACAAGCAGGAACTTTATATGCAGCCTCTGGATGCTGGATTCCTATTGCAAATGTTGATGCAACAGTTATTACTCCTAAATGGCTAGGTGGAATAAGTCATCAAGTCACAACCCCTTATGTTGTTAGTCTTGCTGATTTGAAACCAAAAGTTAAATAATTCTGTTTAGTTGAATCCTAAATAATAATTTATGTCTATAGAAAAAGGGGGATATATGGTTTTGGCAGAAACGATACCTGATCCAATGATTTCTAGTCAAGATTCACAAAATGCTTTAGTCGAAATAAAAGATTTAAATGTAACTCTATATAGAGGCAATAAATCTCTATATGCTTTACGAGGAGTAAATCTGGAAGTGAATTCTGGTGAAATTCTAGGTTTGGTCGGTGAATCTGGTTCAGGCAAAAGTATTTTGGGTTTGTCAATGTTGGGTCTATTGCCAACTAAACCAAAACCAATAATATCTGGTCAAGTCGTTATTTCAGGTATGAACCTTGTTTCGGCATCTCCCCAACAATTACGCTTGTTGCGAAAACAAGAACTAGGCGCTGTATTTCAAGATCCAATGAGTTCTTTGAATCCAACAATGAAAATTGGAGCCCAAGTTGTAGAAGCAGCTGGATCAAAAAAAGAAGCGCTTGCTTTACTAGAAGCAGTTGGATTTCCAAATGCTCAAGGTCGATTTGGAGCATTTCCACATGAGTTGTCAGGTGGACTTCGTCAAAGAGTCATGATTGCAATGGCAATTGCAAAGAATCCTAAACTAGTTATAGCTGATGAACCTACTACGGCTTTAGATGTTACGGTTCAAAGTCAAATACTTTCTTTATTACGTTCATTATGTAATGATTTGGGAACCAGCTTTGTATTTGTAACTCATGATTTAGGAGTAGCTGCCCAAATTTCGGATCGCATAGCAGTTATGTATGGGGGTCAAATCGTAGAGGTGGGTTCTTCTAATAAAGTATTACAAAATCCTAGCCACCCCTATACTTACGGATTGCTCCAGTCTAGATTGACTTTGGAATCAGATAAATCAAATATGTTGCCAACTTTGATTGGAGAGGCTCCAGATCCTTATACTCAAGATAAAAAGTGCCATTTTTATTCTAGATGTAAAATTCATCAACAAAGTTGTCTAAGTTTTGAATTGAATTTGATAGAGATTTCCTCGGATCATTTATCAGCTTGTAAATTTCCAGATCAAATGGAAGTTTTAAGCTCTTTTTCTAAGACTTCTTTTGAAAATTTGAGTTCTACTTCTACTTTAGAGGAAAGTTTTGGAAACAACGCAACAGCTGTCAAGGTAGAAAATTTAAGTAAAAGTTTTATTGTCAAAAAAGGCTTAAAACGACAAAAAATTAAAGCCATAACAGAATTGAATCTTGCTATAGCCGAAGGTGAGTCTGTGGCAATAGTTGGAGAAAGTGGTTGTGGAAAATCTAGCCTTTTACGTATCATTGCTGGTTTGTCTAAACCAGATAATGGAAGTGTACAACTAGGAGGAAAACGTAGTCCCCAAATGGTATTTCAAGATGCAGGAGCATCACTTACTCCATGGTTGACAGTAGAAGAGCTAATATTGGAGCGCATAGCAACAGCAGGGATAAAAAAATCCAAGAGAAGCAAAATTTTAGAAGCTGCTCTTCAAAGGGTAGGTTTACCGGTGGAAGTTTCTTTTATAAAGCCACCTCAACTTTCTGGCGGTCAACGTCAACGAGTTGCACTTGCGCGAGCAACTGCTATAGTTCCAGAAATTTTACTTTGTGATGAACCAACTAGTGCTTTAGATGTTTCTTTGGCAGCAAATGTTTTGAATTTGATATCTAAACTACGCTCAGAACTAGGTATGGCTGTTTTGTTCGTTACCCATGATTTGGCAGTAGCAAGAGTAGTAGCTGATCGCATAGCTGTTATGTATTCGGGACAAATCGTAGAATTGGGTCCTGCTAATCAAATAGTTTCTAATCCAATGCATCCTTATACCAAGAAGCTTTTTGACTCGGTTCCTGGCCCAGGCAAAATCAATGAAGAAAAAGAATTTTCTTTGCCTGATTTTACAAATTCAAGATCTGATTTGTTGGGATGTCCTTTTTATACTAGATGTAAATTTGGAACACATCTATGTAATGAAAATTTTCCTCCAAGTATTGAAAAAGTCTCACAAATAGGCATTCATTCGGTTAGATGTTTCAATCCGTTGGGATATGGGGATCAATAATGGCTATTTCTGAACCTTACGTACGAGCTATACCTTCTAAAGGATTAGCCCGTTTCAACTTTATTACAAAAAATACCCATGCTTCAAAAAAAGACTGGATAGCTATATCTTTGTTAGGTGTAGTTACTGTAGTTGCGTTGATCCCTTCTGTAATTGCTCCTTATAATCCTTTAAATTCAGTTGGTGCTCCTTTTTTACCTCCTGGTAGTAACGGGTTTTTATTAGGTACTGATTCAGCTGGTCGGGATATACTTTCTCGAATATTATTTGGTATCCAATCAAGTTGGTTTTCAGCTTTGGGGGTAATTGCTTCGGGAGTAATTATAGGTGGGATCGTTGGAGTAATAGCCGGAGCAGTTGGTGGATTTATAGATACCCTACTTATGCGTATAACTGATTTATTTCTAGCTTTGCCTGGACCGGTTCTTGCTATAGCGGTTGTAGCAGCTATAGGACCTAGCTTGTTTCATGTATTGATTGCGGTAGCAATTGTATGGTGGCCTTTTTATGCTCGCATTGTAAGAGGTGAAATTCGTGCTTTGGCCTCTCGGCCACATCTTGAAGCTGCAAAAGTAAGTGGAGTAGGAGCTTTTAGACGTATGTGGAGACATTTACTACCAGGGGCATTACCAGCAATAGTTGTAACTGCAAGTTTGGATATTGGAAATTTAATTATTACTTTAGCAAGTTTGTCATTTTTAGGATTAGGAGCACCTGCACCTGCACCTGAACTGGGAGCTATGACTGCTCGCAACCTTGGATACTTTTTGCAAGATTGGTGGATTCCAGTTCTACCTGGAATTGGGTTACTTGTTCTTGCTTTGGTAGGAAATCTAGCTGGTGATGGTCTGCGCAACCTCAACAAAGATA
>JAJYPT010000057.1 GCA_021795135.1 Actinomycetes bacterium | reverse complement strand
TATTTCGCTCACGTCGGGCAAGAATCCAAGATCTGCCATATAATCAGCTTCGTCTAAAACACAAGTTTCAACTTGTCCTAAGATGCAAACACCTTGACTTACTAGATCTAAAAGGCGTCCAGGGGTAGCAATTACTATATCTACACCTCTGTCTAGCATATCTATTTGACGTCTCATAGGAGCACCTCCATAGACAGCTAAAACCTTGATACCGATATGGCGACCAAGAGCAGCAAGTTGTTCATCAACTTGTACGGCAAGTTCACGAGTAGGTACTAATACAAGTCCACGAGGAGATCCTGGACGTCTTTTTGAACCGCCCAAAAGACGAGACAACATAGCAAGACCAAATGCTAAAGTTTTTCCCGATCCTGTTTGGGCTCTTCCCAAAAGATCCCTACCAGCTATTGAATCTGGCAAAGTTCGTGCTTGAATTGCAAAAGGCTTAGTAAGACCCTCTTTATTGAGTGCTTTTACTAATTCTTCTTGTAGTCCTAATTTTTCCCAAGTCATAGTTTCTAGATCGATTTCAACTTCGGGAGCTATCAAACCTTCGAAGTCAAAAGAATCATGCTTTCTAGGTGCAGCAGATCTAGATGAGAAAGATTTATTACGTCCTCCTCTATTATCTGAGGGTTTTCCTCTACGAGAAGAAGACTGTCCAGATGAATAAGAACGTTTAGCGGGCATAGTCATTAAAAGGTTATACTCCAATATATTAGTAGATGGGGGCCGCATAAGAGAAGTTGCGGCGCGATGGGAAATCCACATCTACGAACGAAAAACCTTACCTTACACGGAAAATTCACAAGCATATTTGCTTACGAACCAAGGAAATGTCCTTTACGAATTAACCGCGAATAAGGAAACATCCTCTACAAGATTCAACTCTACATCTTTTAGATCTCAATTGCAAATATTTATTGAAATTGTGTATTTCAAATACAAACTAATCTGTAAATCTTAGATTTTAAAAAAACCTAATTTAACTCAAATACACTTGGTTTAGTTTTTATTAATTCTACATTGAACTTAGAATATAATAATTCTTGCAAGTACAGTTTATATTCTTCTTATAGCCAAAATAGCCACATCATCACCCAAAGGTTTAGATGCAAAGTCCGTAGCACTTTCTAAAAGTTCTTCTGCCAAAGATTGCATATCTTTTCCTGGATCTTTACGTAAAAAAGTTGCAATTCGTTCTTCTCCATAAAAACTGTCCCCAGATCTAGACTCGCTCAACCCATCGGTATATAAAAGCAGCACATCTCCCGGATCAGTTTCAACTTCCCAGCTTGTATAGCTACCTTTTGGATCCAAAGTTAACAAAGGTCCAGTAGATTCAAGTCCCATTACCTCCCCATCATGCCATAGCCATCCAACTGGATGACCAGCTGAAGCAAATCTAAGAGTTTGAGACTGAAAATCAAATACTCCCACCCACATAGAAATAAGTTCTTCATTTTGAGTTTGATCTGATATAGCTAAATTTAGCTCCTCTAAAGCTTGAGCTGGATCTCGATATTGTCGCAGAAAAATTCTTAAAAGATATTTAGCTTGAAAAGCAGTAATAGAAGGATCTACTCCATGTCCTGTTACATCTCCAATAACTACTGCAAGCCTTGTTGGAGAGGTTTGATAAATATCATAAAAGTCCCCGCCCAAAGCTCCTGTTCCGGGTTGGTAGACTCTTCCAATTTCTATTTCTTTGAAAAAAGGTAAATCTTCTGGAGCTAATCTAGCTGACCATTGCATTGGAGCAAGTTCTTCTTGGGCTAGAACTTCTTCTGCTCTTTTTTCTATGCTTGATCTTTGTTCTGTTATCTTTGCAGCATTTAAAAACTTAGTTCCATTTTTAAATGAATAAGCAATAGGTACAAAAACTGCTAAAAACGGAAGCTGTAAACTTGCAACTGGCAAAAAAGATGTCACAAGGGATGCAAGACCAAAAACAAGATACAAAACAGTTGTGTGAAGATCTTTTTCAAAATTAGATTGAGCTAAAAACAGTACCTCATCATTTGCTTTATGTATCCCCTGCTTCATCCTATTCAAAGCGCGATAAAGCCGTTTAGCTGCTTTTCCCCATAATAAAGCAGCAGCTAAACAAGCTATGGAAATAACAAATAATATTGCTCGTGGAAAAAGCATTAAAAGGACTTTATACTAAAAATTGACTTTTTCCTAGCTTTGCCTAACCCGTATCTTCAACGGGGTTGGACCAAAATCAAAACTTTCCCTCAACTTTCTTTCTAGATATCTAAGATAAGAAGGAGCAAATTTAGAATTTGAAAAAAGGGTAAAAGTAGGAGGATTGGAAGCTCCTTGAGTAGCATATAATATCCTACCCTTGGGAGCTGGATGTTCCATTTGAGCTTTTTGAATTACTCTATTTAGTTCTGCGGTAGGAATTCTCTTATTATAAGCCTCTATTGCAAGCTGCAAAGAAGGAATTAATTTATTGACACCTTTACCACTGAGAGCACTTATTTTTAACACTGGAGCATATTCCCAAAAAGAAAGTTTTTCCTTAGCTTCGGCAGAAAACTTTTCTCTATCTTCAGCCGAAATCAAATCCCATTTATTCAAAAGAACAACTACTGGACTTCCAGAAGCATCAATTCTTTCTGCAAGGCGTTGATCTTGATGAGTTACTCCTTCAGTCGAATCTATAACAAGCAAAGCTACATCACTTTGATCTAGGGCTTGTAATGCTCTAACTAAAGAATAATATTCTGCACCTTGTCCTATATTTGACTTTTTCCTCATGCCAGCTGTATCAATTAGCCTTATTGTTCCAGAATCGGTTTCTAATAAAGTATCTATAGAATCTCGAGTAGTTCCAGGCATGTCGTGAGTAATGGATCTTTCTGATCCTACTAATTTATTAAACAAAGTAGACTTGCCCACATTTGGTCTTCCAATAATTGCAACAGCTGGAAATGATGATTTATTTTTTTCTGATTCATCTACTGGTGCTAGTGGTTGAGGATCTGGCAAAAAAGAAACCATTTCATCCAATAAGTCTCCAATACCTCTGCCATGTAAGGCACTTACAGCTCGAGGTTGTCCAAGACCCAACCGTACAAATTCCCAAGATAAAACTTCTCTTTTTTGAGAATCAACCTTATTAGAGACACAAATAACTTTGGATAAAGATTTTTTCCTCAACATTTTTGCTACTTGTTCATCTTCATCTGTAATTCCTACAGTCGCATCACAAACAACTAACACTAAATCAGCTTGTTCTAAAGCCATTTCAGCTTTAGCACTGACAGCTGAGTCTAATTTTTGACCCGATGACCCAAGCCAACCACCTGTATCTAAAAGCTCAAAAGCTTTTCCATTCCATTCAGTTTGAAGTTTTTTAGGATCTCTTGTTACCCCAGGATGAGATTCGACTATAGCTTCTCTTTTTCCTAAAATTCGGTTAACAAGAGTAGATTTTCCGACATTTGGACGACCAACTACTGCAACCAAAGGGAGTTCGGATTTAAAATTAATCGAGAAAGATTTTTTTTGATTGCTTTGAGTAACCATAATTTATTTTTTAACTTCTTATACTAGTGATAGTTTTGATTCTAATGCTTTGGCCAAAGATGCTCCATCAGTTGGCACAACTTCAACTACTTTGGGTAAATCATCTAAAGTAGTGCCATCTATAAATACCCCTTTAGATAAACACACATCAGGAAGTAAATATCTATGTCCCAAAGGTTCTTTATCTAGAACTTCGGCTATATCACAACCTGCCAAAAGACCAGTTACAGCAATATTTCCACCAAAGAAATTATTTTTTACAATAATCAATCTTATATCGGATCTATCTAATTCTTTTACCAAAGGGGATAAAACTTGAGCTCCATATTGTCCAGTTATTATTCCTATAGGTAAATTACGTCTAGTTTTAAAAACAATATTGCCACTTGTGGGGTTTCTAATACTTCTATAACCCTCAGCTGGAGCAGCCTCTAGGGATGAGAAAAATCCTGCTTTAGGACCAAAGGCCAAGTCAGTATTTCCAAAAAAAGACTCATGAAAAGCTCTAGACATGCCAATTCCATTTTCATGTTGTAAAAAATTTTCATAATTTGGAGCTAAAGGAAAAGGTTTTTTTGCCAACAAATAGTATTCATCGGCTGCATATACAACTCTTCTTCCCACGGCTTGTAAGAAAATTTCTTGCCATTGTTCAACCATTTCTACAACCTCGACAGCTTCTTTTTGGCTATGAGGACGCATATTAGGTTCTTTAGAGTATTTACTTACCCCCAAAGGAACCACAGCAACAGTTGTAATATCAAAGTATTGTTCCAAAATTCCAGCTAAAGTATCTTCTAAAATTAGCCCATCATTCATTCCAGGACATACTACTACTTGTCCATGTACTTCTATATCGTTATCCAACAGGGCTCTAAGCCATCTAAGAGAAATGGCTCCTCTTTGATTGCGAACCATCTTAGCCCTAATTTGAGGATCTGTTGCATGGATACTTACAAATAAAGGGGAAAGCCTTTCTGTTATTACCCTTTCTAAATCAGATTCTGTAAAGCGGGTAAGTGTTGTAAAATTTCCATACAAAAAAGACAGACGATAATCGTCATCTTTTACATACAAACTCCGACGAAGACCTTTTGGAAGCTGATATATAAAACAAAATTCACAATGGTTGTCACAAGTTCGAACACGATCGAATATAGCAGAAGCAATTTCCATCCCCAAAGGCTGTCCGTCTTGTTTGACTATATTGATTGTCAAATCAAGACCTCCTCGCCGTATGTCTAAATCAACTTCGGCTTCATCTGTCCAAATACTATATTCAATAATGTCACGAGGAAAACGTCCATTTATGGCTACTATTTCATCTCCAGCTAAAATACCAGCTATATCTGCTGGGGAGTCGGTATCTACATTTAGTACTTGAGCAAGAGCCATTATCTACAATCATAGATGTTTTTGAATGATTTTTTTTAACTACTCATAACCCAAAGAAGCCAAAGCTTCAACGGCTACTTTGCGATCATCAAAAGACACTGAACGATCCTTGAGATGTTGAACTTTTTCGTGTCCTCTTCCTACAATTAGAATTACGTCTCCAGCCTTAGCGTCTTGGATGGCAAAAGTAATAGCTTTTCTGCGATCTAACTCTACAACTAAATTATCTGGGAATATATCTAAAGTTCCCACTTTCATCTCAGCAATAATTTTACTAGGATCTTCAGGACCTGGATTATCAGAGGTAAAGACAACAATATCAGCAGTAGCAGCAGCTCGACCTGTGTCTTGTCTTTTAAGTCGGTCTCTTCCACCTCGAGAACCAACAACTACATAGATCTTTCCTTGAGGACCTTTGAGAGATTTTACTGTTTCAATCAAACCTCTAAGAGCATTTGGGGTATGAGCATAATCTACTATAATTAAAAAAGGTTGTCCTTTGTCAACAAGTTCAAACCTTCCAGGAATGTCTCGACAATTTGACATCCCTTCTATTGCCACTTCAGGATCTACTCCCATCTTCAATGCAGCTAAAAACGCCCCCGTGATATTTATGGCATTAAATTTACCTATCAAAGGCGTTTTTATCTTATGGTCTAGGTCTTGGCCAAATATATGGATAACACTGCCAGAAAGATCCGAAGAGATAATTTCAACTCTAACGTCGGCTCCTGGGTATAATCCAAAAGTAATTAAAGGTACTTTGGTTTGATAAGCTAGCCTTTTACCCCAATCATCATCAACACAAATTACAGCAGATTTGGTCAATTCAGGTGTAAAAAGCAAAGCTTTAGTTGCATAATAATGCTCTATTGTTCCATGATAATCAAGGTGTTCGGGAGTAAGGTTGGTAAATACAGATACCTCAAACTTGGTTCCATCTAAACGATGTTGATCAAGTCCATGAGAAGACACCTCTATTGAAACAACCCTTACTTGTTCTTTTACCATACGCTCTAATATTCGTTGTAAATCACTAGCTTCGGGAGTAGTAAATAAAGAAGGCTCTTTTTTGTCTCCTATTCGAGTTTCAATAGTCCCAATCAGCCCAGTGGTCCAACCCATTTGCTTGAAAGCTTTCTCCAATAAAAAAGCTGTCGTTGTCTTTCCATTAGTACCAGTAATACCAACAATTTTTAAATCCTTAGATGGAAAATTATGCAACTTAGAAGCAATTGTTCCAACTTGAGCCCTTACAGAAGCTACTTTTATTTGGGGTAGATCTAAATCTAACCAATGCTCTACCAACAAAGCAGATGCTCCTGCAGCTTTGGCAGCTTTGGCATACAGGTGGCCATCTGTAGTAGTACCTCTCATAGCGGCAAATAGCCATCCTGGCTGTATTTGACGGCTATCGTGAGTAATATCTAATACTTCAATGTCGCCTCTTCTTTCAGCTTCTGGAATATCTTTAAAAAGTTCTGAAAGCAGCATCTTCTCTTTATTACCTTTTTAGTAATACAACAAAATCACGAGCAGTTGGTTGAAAATAACGCAGAGGTGGTCTAAGCATGGTAGATAATAGTCTATGCCCATTTGAAGGACCAGCAGGCTGAGAACCAGCAGGATTAAAATAGAAATAATTAACCCAATCAGTATTGATGTCTAATTCCATAGCCCTAACAGCACCAGCGTGGAGTAAAACATTTGCCAAAGCATGTACGCTCATTCCAGGACCTGCTGCATAAACTAGATCTCCTTGTGCAGTTATGCCCACCCCAGATCTCCACACTCTTACTTGATTACCTAAAGTTGCCCCCCACCTTTGGAAATTAGAACTGCGAAGCCCTGAAACCAACTTAGAATTATTTACCAACAGGGAAAGATTTTGTCTTACAGCTTCTACATTTGGAGTCAAAGAAACTTGACTTCCCCAAGACCCAATATTGACTGTTCCATTTTTATAAAATACCAAAGAAGCTGCTCCTGGAGTCAAAGGAGTTCCTCGTCCTAAAGTACCATTATAATAAAAACCCCCTCTGGCAGCTGAAAGACGAAAACCTGAGTTGAAAGCAGCCAAAAGATTTGGTCTGATAGAAGCAGGAATAGGAGACATCAAAGGCCAATTAGTACCTCCTGGTTCTTTATATCCTGCAGCCAGGTGGACAGATGTAAGGGTTTTAGTATTCATCCAAGCTACAGCTGCTACTTGACTTGTATAAACCTTAGAAGAGCGGAAATCTGCTATATAGATAGGATAAAGTCCATGAATTGGCTTTCCAACTGGTCTCCATTGCCCTTCTCCTGGCAAAGGTGGAGTTGCTATAGTCTTGATTGGATAGGGTATAAGCCCTTGGCTTTCAAGTTGGGGTTTTGTAGTTATTTTTTTATTTGTTTTTGGAATAAGACCAGCTGGAGGTTTTCCTCCTTTTGGAGGTGCATTTAGGCTATACCAAGTTTTTTCAGCTAAAGACACAATTGGTCCTCCGCCGTTACTACGCACCCATTCCACTGCTCTAATGCTAAGGGGTAAAGTTCCTGGGGCAGTCAAAGCCTCACTTAGAGAAAATCCTAGCGGAATCAATAAAACTAGTAAAATCAAAGCTGCAATTGCTAAAGGTTTTTTCAATTTTTTATTTGAAATGGGACTTATGCGTTTAGACATAGTCACATTTTGTTCAGGTCTATCTTGCGAAATTTTCACCAACTAAATCCAATCTAAAAATGTCATTGACATAAATTAATGTCTTATTGCCAATAATCTATAACTAAAAAGCTATAAATTGTCCTAAATTTAGTGATACATATCCTAAAGATAGGTACCAAATTAAAAAGTCCGTTAAACCATAGCCTGAATAAGGGGTAAATTGTAGGTATGGCAACTAACGTAAATAAAGTTTTATTATCCCAACCTAGAGGATTTTGTGCCGGAGTTGAAATGGCAATCAAAGCTTTAGGCTGGATGGTAAGGGTTTTTGAAGCTCCTGTTTATTGTTATCACGAAATAGTACATAACCAATTAGTAGTAGAAAGATTTAAAAAGCTAGGAGTTGTATTTGTAGATGACATAAATGAAGTTCCTTTTGGCTATCCACTTATGTTGAGCGCCCACGGATCAGCACCCGAGGTAGTAAAACAAGCTCAAGAAAAAGGTGGAGTTGTTATCAATGCGGTTTGTCCCTTAGTTACAAAAGTACATCATGAAGTAAAAGTAAGAGCAAAAAATGGCTATAAGATTATATATGTAGGTCATAAAGGACATGATGAAGCGCTAGGAACAGTTGCAGTAGCTCCGGAGTCTATAGAACTTGTTGAACGAGTAGAAGAAGTCTCCAATATAGAAAAAACTTCTCAACCTATAGCTTTGCTTTCACAAACTACTCTTGCTCAACGAGAGTGGTCTGAGATTCTAGATGAAGCAAACAAACAATTTGGAACAGTTTGGACTGCTGGAAAAAGTGACCTTTGTTTTGCAACTACTAATCGCCAAGGCGCTTTGGAACAAGTTGCTATTAGATCAGATGCAGTAATTGTTATAGGATCTCCTAATTCTTCTAATACTTTAGCTTTGGAGAAGCTAGCAAAAGAATCTGGATGCAAAAATGTCTATAGAATAGATGGACCAGATGAACTCCCTTTAGATTTAGAAGGAATTGTAGGGGTAACAGCTGGAGCTTCTGCTCCTCAAGAACTAATTGATGGTGTAATAGAAAAACTCAATCCTTTAGATGGAATAGAAGTTGTAGATGTAACTATAGAAGATGAATATTTTCCGCCCCCCAGAGAGCTACGTGATTTGGTCAAAATTCTAAGTGGACTTTTGTCTCTTGGGATAGGAAAACATATTGACTCTTCAAAAATATTAGGCCAAGATCGCAATCTTAATGCAAGTGAGGTAATTCAAACCCTTGCTTAGAAGACTAATCTTTTTTATCAAGTAATAAGGTTGCTTCATCTAAAAGCTCTTGAAGACGACTTTGAAGTTGAGATGTTAAATTTTTTGTTTTTTGCCGAGTTGTATTTCCTATAGCTTCTTGGGGCAATATAGGCTTACCAATGACCAAAGCCACAGGTTTTCTTCTTGGCAACTTAGATCCTGGCGGCATTGCTAGCTCAGATCCAGCTATGCCAACAGGTACAATAGGACAATTTATTTTTAACGCAACAAAAGCAGAACCATCGAAAATATCATCTATTTTGTCTCCTTTTCTACGCTCTCCTTCGGGAAAAACAACCACTATTTCATCTTCGGCTAAAAGCTTCAAAGATTTTTGGAGAGCTTCTCGATCAACTGTGCCTCGTTTTACTGGAAATCCCCCCAAAGAACTCAACACTTTCCCCCAAAGAGAGAATTTCCATAAAGAATCTTTACCCATGAATCGAAAACGTTTTTTTGATGTTAGAACAATTAAAAAAGTGTCGATATTGGAGCGATGATTAGGTGCAACAATAAAAGGACCTTTATCTGGTAGATTTTCCAATCCTTTTATTGTAGGAGACCATAAAAAATTAGAAACTAAAACGACTCCGGACCTAACAATTTTAAAAAACCTAGTTTCGGGCAATCAAAAGCCTACTTTTTTACTCAACTCGATAATATAATCAACTATCTGTTCAATACTTTGATGACTTGAATCTATAATTTGAGCATCTTTGGGAACAATCAAAGGTGCAGTAGTTCGACTAGAATCTAAAATATCTCTAGATTTTATACTATTGCTAATAGAATCTAAATCATCTACAGCTGATTGTATACTTCTTCTTTTTGCTCTGACTCCAGAATCGGCGGTTAGATAAATTTTGAGACTTGCTAGAGGAAATACCACAGAACCTATATCTCTTCCCTCTATGACTCCCCCATTGTTTTGTTTTGCCCAGCTATATTGAAGTAATAGTAATTGTTTTCGTACTTTTGGCATTGCAGCAACTTTAGATACTATTTGGTCAATGTGATGTTGTCTTATTTGAACAGATACATCTTGAGAATCCAAAAGAACCTTTTCTCCTACTTGGATTTTAGATTTTTGTGCTACTTGGACAAAAATTGT
>JAJYPT010000056.1 GCA_021795135.1 Actinomycetes bacterium | reverse complement strand
AGATGCAATAGTACATGGTCGATTTCATATTTTATTAGGTGCTTTACGCCACCTTATTTTACCTGCAAGTTGCATTGCTCTAGGTCCAGCTGTTTCTATTGGGAGAGTTCTTAGGGCGAGTTTAGTTCAGTCTTTACGATCAGATTATATATTAACAGCCCGAGCTAAAGGTCTTAGCGAGATGGCAGTTGTATTCAAACATGGTTTGCGTAATTCACTTGGCCCAATGCTGTCAATGATTGGATTACAAGCTGGCTTGATGCTAACAGGTGTAGTGGTAGTTGAAGAGATTTTTTCTTGGCCAGGTATAGGTTATTACATAGGCCAAAGTATTCCAGTTGGAGATTTTCCAGCCATTTCAGGAGTTGTACTGGTACTAGGAGTCATTTATGTAGTCATAAATGCTGTTGTAGATATCGTACAAACAGTAGTAGATCCTCGAATAAAATCATAAATCTTTTTTCATAATTCAATTTCAAATAAACATAAAGGAGACGTCAGTGGAAAATCCTAATGACTTTGGGTATGTGCATGACAAAAATGGACCAGAAGCCAAAGCAGCATTAGAAGCCGAAGCTCTTTTACCCACAGTAGCTTGGCAGGCAGAAATAGATAGGGGTTTAAAGCTAGGATTACAAGGCGCTGACTCTATAAGAGATCGCTCTATTCCTACTTTTAGCAGAGGTGAATTACCACATTTTGCAGGTATCAATACTTTTTTGAAAGCTCCATACGTAGAAGATGTAGCTGAATGTGGAAATTATGACGTAATAGTACTGGGAGCTCCTCATGATGCTGGAACAACTTATCGTTCAGGCACTCGATTTGGACCCCAAGGTATGAGACGTATGTCAGCTCTTTATGGCTCTTATAGTTTTGAACTAGGAGTAGATCTTAGGGAATCAATAACTATAGGAGATGCTGGTGATATATTTACTATTCCAGGAAATATCGAAAAAAGTTTTGATCAAATTTCAAAAGGAGTCTCACATGTGTTTGCTTCTGGGGCTTTTCCAGTAATTTTAGGAGGAGACCACTCTATTGGCTATCCTACCGTTCGAGCAATTGCTGAACATTTATCAGGTAATTTAGGAATTATACATTTTGATCGCCATGTTGATACCCAAGAGAGTGATTTAGATGAAAGAATGCATACCACTCCTTGGTATCATGCTACAGATCTTCCTAATGTCCCAGCTAAAAATTTGGTACAACTAGGGATTGGAGGATGGCAAGCTCCTCGTCCTGGAGTAAAAGTCTCTAGAGAACGACAAACAACTATTTTGACAGTAAAAGATTGTGTAGATATGGGACTTGCTCAAGCAGTGGAAAGAGCTTTGGAAGTTGCTTGGGAAGGAGCAGAAGCAGTATGGCTTTCTTTTGATGTGGACTGTGTGGATGCTGCTTTTGTGCCTGGTACTGGATGGCCAGAACCAGGAGGATTTTTACCCCGTGAAGTGCTGGAATTAGTACAAGGAATAGCTAAAGAGGGCTTGGCGGGCATAGAGATAGTAGAGTGTTCTCCTCCCTATGATTCAGCTGATATTACTTCTTTGTTGGGAACGCGAGTGGTTTGTGACACTTTAGGTACTTTAGTCAAGTCTGGGCATTTGCCTAAAAAAACCCTCTAATGAAAAAACAAGGAGCTCTTGAAGTCTATCTTTTGATATTGGGATGGGAGCATTTACCAAAAAGCTGGTCTATTTATGGAACAGATCCAAATATAAAACTAATTGAGCCAGTTCCAGCAGTCTTGGTAAAACTACATGGAGGTTGGGTTCTTTTAGATACAGGTTTCAATCCATCTTTAATTAAAGATAGTGCTTTATATAAAAGATTTCATGGAAGATTTAAAGGCATTGAAGCAATTCTTCCCCCGGGAGAATCTGATCCTTTGCTGGTTGAATTAGAAAAACATAATCTAAAAGTTGATGATATAGGAATTGTAGCTTTATCTCACCTACATAATGATCATGTAGGCGGATTGAGACATTTCGTCAATCATTCCACCATTTATATACAAAAAGAAGAACTTGATTATGGTTTTTCCAGTCATCCAATTCCTGAAAATAATGGAATTTTTAGAATTGATTTTGATGACCCGCTTTATAATTGGCAGTTACTACAAGGCGAGACCGAAATAGCACCTGGAATCACTGCAATACCTACTCCTGGGCATACCCCAGGGCATCAAAGTTTTGAAATTAGTTTTGATGATTCAGTAGGTGGAGGTGGAATGATATTTGCTTTTGATGCTGCTGATTTGACCGAAAATGTTGTTCATGAATTACCTATAGGTGGGACTATCAATTGCGACCCTCAAGATACCATAGAGCAAATTAAACTCTTAAAAATCAGGTCTAAAGAAAAAGGATATTCCCTTATACCAGGGCATGATCCCATTATATTACCTCAAATACAAGTTGATTTACTAAGAAAATTTAAATAATTATACTTTTTATAAAAATATAATTTGGCGTTAATATTTCAGTTAAATCTATGCAATAAATGACTGATAAATTCCTTTTAATAGGAGGAATATAATGGATAAGATTATCAATTCAGATCTAAATAAAACTTCAGTTTCTGTAAAAAAAGGCTCAAAAAGAAAGATAAATTCTTGGGCAAAGAATCCAGTAATGGAAGATTATGCTTTGCGGTATGCACCTAGTTCTTTTAGGAAGTGGAGTGAATACGCAGTAGCAACTACTGCTATAGGTGGGATTGCTTATATGGCTGATTTTGCCATTGGAGGTTCCATAACTCTTTCGTATGGATTTAGGAATGCATTTTGGGCAATAGTTATAGTTGGTGTAATTATATTTTTTACTGGTCTTCCTATTGCTTATTATGCTGCTAAATACAATATAGATATGGATTTACTTACTAGAGGAGCTGGTTTTGGCTATCTTGGTTCAACTATTACCTCTTTAATTTATGCCTCATTTACCTTTATATACTTTTCTTTAGAAGGTTCTGTTATGGGTCAAGCTTTAACTCTTTATTTTGGCATTCCCATAGCAGTTTCGTATCTTATAGCAGCTTTGGCTATTATTCCTTTAGTTATATATGGAATGACTTTTATTTCTAAACTCCAAAAATGGACTCAACCACTTTGGCTGATATTGATGGTCTTGCCATTTATAGCTGTTTTAGATAAATCGCCTAAAGCTTTTTCTAATTGGGTCCATTTTGCAGGTGCTTCAAAAACCGGTATAGCTTTTTCCCCATTGTTGTTTGCAGCTGCTGCAGGCGTTGCTCTTTCTTTGATAGCTCAAATAGGAGAACAGGTAGATTATTTACGTTTTATGCCTGATAAAACCTCTCTAAATAATAAAAGATGGTGGAGAGCTATTATTATTGCAGGTCCAGGTTGGATTATTTTAGGAATGTTGAAGCAATTAGGAGGATCGTTTTTAGCTTCTTATATATACCCAACCGTAGGTGCAATTAAAGCAGATGAACCAGTACAAATGTTTACTCATGCATTTGGAAATTTATTTTCAGCTACTTTCATCGCTTTGACTTTGGCCACTTTTTTTGTATTACTTTCTCAAGTAAAAATTAATGTTACTAATGCTTATTCAGGTTCTTTATCTTGGTCTAACTTTTTTTCAAGACTGTTTCATTTTCATCCTGGACGTGTAATTTGGCTATTTTTAAATGTAGGAATTGCACTTGGATTGATGGAAGGTAATGTATTTGGATTTTTAAATTCAATCTTAGGGTTTTATAGCAATGTAGCAGTTGCTTGGATCGGAGCTGTTGTCTCAGATCTTGTTATAAATAAGGCAATTTTAAAAATTAGTCCTTCTTATATTGAGTTTAAAAGAGCTCATCTTTATAATTTCAATCCAGTTGGGTTTGGATCAATGATTATTGCCTCGGTTATTTCCATAATGGCCTTCTTTGGACTTTTTGGAACTTTTTTACAGGCTTTTTCCCCGTTTTTGTCTTTGGTAATAGCCTTTGTTCTTGCACCAATTATCGCCATTATTACTCGTGGTAAGTATTACATAGCTAGAGAAGATAATTTACAGGGTCAAAAAAATGATAATGGCTTTGTTGGAGCTACATCTTCTTTAGAGTGTATGGCTTGTTCTTATGATTTTGAAGTACATGATATGGCCGATTGTCCCTTTTATAGCGGAACAATCTGTTCTCAATGTTGCAGCTTGGAAAGTAGCTGCCATGATGAATGCAAAAAAGTTTTACCTATTGTCCTTTAGGTTTTACCTCTAACAATGTTTTCAATCTATTTATTCGATCTATTAAATTTTTTAGGAGCTAGCTATGCCAGAAACCCTTTTTCATGTTGATCAGACTAAATCTATGTTCGACCAAGATATTCCAGGTCACAATAGATGGCATCCGGAAATTCCAGCTGTGGCTACAGTTAATCCAGGAGATGAATTTCGTATGGAATGTAGGGAATGGACAGATGGTCAAATTGGTAATAATGATTCTTCTGATGATGTGCGAAATGTTGATTTATCTAGAGCTCATGTACTAAGTGGTCCAATTGGAGTAAATGGTGCTAAACCCGGAGATCTTTTAGTTGTAGATATCTTAGATTTGGGACCTATTTCTGAATCTGGTTCTATTCCAGGACAAGGTTGGGGATATACGGGAATTTTTGCCAAAGAAAATGGAGGAGGCTTCCTCACAGATTACTTTCCAGAAGCCTATAAAGCCATATGGGATTTTCACGGAATTTATGCTACTTCTAGACATATTCCAGGAGTACGCTTTGCTGGTATCACTCATCCTGGACTTTTGGGATGTGCTCCTTCTGCAGAATTGTTAGGTGAATGGAACAAAAGAGAAGCTGCTCTAATTGCATCTGATCCCAATAGGATTCCTCCTTTGGGTCTTCCTCCTTTGAAAGAACAAGCCCTATTGGGAACTTTAAAAGGTTCTAGTTACAACAGAGTAGCTTTAGAAGCTGCTCGTACTGTTCCTCCAAGAGAACACGGTGGCAATGTTGACATAAAGAACTTATCTAGAGGAACTCGTATTTATTTTCCTGTCTATGTAGAAAATGCCTTATTTTCAGTAGGAGACTTACACTTTTCCCAAGGAGATGGAGAGATAACTTTTTGTGGTGCTATAGAAATGGGAGGTTATATAGATTTTGGAGTTGGACTAATTAAAGGAGGCATGGCCAAATATGGAGTTCTAAATCCTATTTTTAAGCCTGGTCCAGTAGAGCCTCACTATTCTAACTTTTTGGTTTTTGAAGGGATTTCAGTAGAAAAAGGAATTAATTATTATATGGATGGCACTGTTGCTTATCGTCAAGCTTGTTTAAATGCAATTGAATATCTAACTAAATTTGGATACTCTCAACAACAAGCATACCTGTTATTAGGTGCTGCTCCCATAGAAGGTCGTTTGAGTGGGGTGGTAGACATTCCCAATGCCTGTGCGACTGTATATATCCCGACTGAAATTTTTGATTTTGATATAACTCCTAATGATGAAGATATAAAAATATTAAGTAAAGGTCAAGTTGCATCTTGAAGATAAAAACACATACTAAAAAATCTAGGAAAAAATAACAATAAGAATATTTCTTTTTAGTATGTGTTTTTTAAAGACAACTAGAGTGCAAAATGTGTTTTATTTCCTAGTTTTTCTAGAGCAGAAGATGTTGGTAATTAATGAAAAAATATCTTATTCAGTTCCTCAGATGACTATGGCGACTATTATAAGTAGAAATTCGAGATTTAGTTATACAAAGATAGAATCTTAAATTTTTTACTCATTGTAGCTTTGAATAAGGATATTGAGAATTTATGTCTAACTCTGTTGCTGGTTCTTCTGCTTTGGCAATTGACTTAGTGGGATTGAAGAAAAGCTTTGGTACCCTTTGTGCTGTAGATAATATGAATCTACAAATCAAACCTGGTGAAGTGGTAGCTTTTTTGGGTCCAAATGGAGCTGGTAAAACTACAACTATTGACATGATTTTAGGACTCTTGCCTCCCGATGAGGGAAATGTGAGTATTTTTGGATATAGTCCATCTCAAGCTGTAGCAAGAGGGTATCTAACAGCGGTTATGCAATCTGGTGGTCTGTTAAAAGAACTTAGTGTGGTAGAAACTGTTCGTTTGATATCAACTTTGTTTGCTCAGTCTCTTTCTGTAGAAGAAGTTCTACATCGAGCAGGAATTGATACTATAGCTAACCAAAGAGTAGGAAAATGTTCTGGGGGACAACAACAAAGATTGCGTTTTGCTCTGGCTTTGCTGCCTCGTCCTGATTTGATGATACTTGATGAACCCACCACTGGTATGGATGTAGAGGCTCGACGAGATTTTTGGAAAGCTATTCATCAAGATAGTCAAGAAGGAAGAACGATCATGTTTGCTACTCATTATCTAGAAGAAGCAGATGCATATGCTGATCGTATTGTTCTAATCAACAAAGGACGCGTTATTGCTGATGCTAGTGCATCTGAAATCAAAGCCATGTCATCAGGACGTGTTGTTAGTGCTGATGTAGTTAATCCCAAAATAGCCGATATCGAAAAGTTGCCAGGAGTAACTTCGGTTGAATATCGAGGAAACCATATTGTGATAAATTCTACAGATTCTGATACTACAGCTCGTTATCTTTTAAATATCGCTAATGCTAAAAATTTGGAGATAACTTCTCATAATTTAGAAGATGCATTTATTGCTCTAACAACAAAAGATTCTTAATATAAGAAGATCTAACAGGATAAATTTATGACTCAAATCGATTCCACAAAAGATAATTTTTACACCCAAAAACGTTCTATGCCTCCTTTGGGTGGTTACAATTTGACCTTTTTAAAGATAGAGATATTACGTTTATTACGTAATCGTAGAAATATTATTTTTACCATCATTACCCCTGTTGTATTTTATTTTATGTTTGGTGGAGGAAAATCTATTCATCAAAAAATGGGAAATGGCAACGCTTCTAGCTATGTAATGATTAGCTTGGCAGTATATGGGGCGATGATTGCTACAACAGCTACAGGGGCTTCGGTGGCTGTTGAGCGAGCAGCTGGATGGAGCAGACAACTTCGAATTACCCCATTGCGTCCTGGTGCTTATATAGCTATTAAAATATCATCAGCTTTAATAATGGGTGTCTTTCCAGTTGTTGCAGTTTTTGTAACAGGAGCACTAAATGGTGCCCAGATGACTTTTGCTGCTTGGATTATTTCTGGATTTGTAGCAATTGGGGGAGCTTTAGTATTTGTTCCTTTTGGGCTTTTTGCTGGCTATTTAATGCCTTCGGAATCAGTTATGCAAATATTGGGTCCAGTTTTGGCGATTTTGGCCTTTGTTGGCGGTTTGTTTGTTCCTATGGCTTTTTTAAATTCTACATTTCGCAATATTGCAAAATTTACTCCTGCTTATGGTATTGGTGAAATTGCCCGTAGTCCAATGATGGGACATGGTTTTGATATAGCTTCTGTGGCTAATGTAATAATTTGGATGGCTATTTTTGCATTTGGAGCAGCGATGCTTTTTCGTAGAGACACAGGTCGGGTTTGAAGAAATTAGAAAATTTTAAAGTTTTAACTTAATTAGTACAATCATAACTATTTACCAAAATGGGGTCGGGGTGGAAAGCCCATGACTTTAGTTCTGCGTTGTAGAACCCCGCTCGGGCTTATAGCCTGAGAAAGTGTCACACCGAGGGTCTAGATTATGGCGTATCGATCTTCCAACAAGACGGTCTACTCTGCAAAGTACCACATTATCTGGTGTCCGAAATATCGTGCTCGAGTGTTGGCTGGTGCGGTTGAGGCACGTCTGAAGGAGATCATTGTTGGTGTAGTGTCCAAGTAGACGGCCAGGGGAATCGAAGTTGAAGTTATGCCAGACCATATACACCCACTCGTCGAAGTCCCACCCTGTTTATTTGGCCTCGATTTGGAAATAATTCTAGTTTGTATATCTTGGCTGGAAAAGGGCAATAAAAGCTGCACTAAAGAGTATTCCAACAGATAACGTAAGACCTACTTGTAGTCCTGAAGAGCCATTTGAGACAGCTCCAGCAAGTACAGGTCCAAGACATTGACCTAAAGAAAATGCTACGGTTAGCCCACCAATAGCTGGAGTCATATGATGGGGTTGAAGTGCTTTGCGAGTAACTGCGGTAACTGCGGTAATAACAGACAAAAAGGATCCTCCAAATAATAATGCTGATCCAAAAACAAATAATATTGATTGAGATATAAGTGGCAATAAAGCCCCAATACTAAGTATAACCAAGACTAAAAAAAGTGAGTATCTCCCATGCAATTTAGCGATGGGAAATGCCCATGCAAAAGTACCAATCATTGAAGCTATGCCCAAAAGTATCCAAAAAGAACTAATTAGATTGGGACTAAAACCATGACTTTTCAAAAAAGCAATAATGAAAGTCATATAAGCAATGTATCCAATTCCAAAAGTTCCATAAGAGGCAATCAAAGTTATAAAGTTGCGCGCTGGCCAATTTTTTGCGCTTTTGGTATCTAAGCTAGAGTTATTTTTATCTGCCAATGAAGCTAAAGTCGCCATAGTAAAAGCGATAGCACCTAAGGCTGCTAAAAAGATCCAACCCCAGCGCCATCCATTTGTAGTACTTGTTACACTCAAAAGGTAAGGGATCCCCAATCCAGATGCGACTATACCAATTCCTGCACCTGAAAAATAAATGCCAAGCAATATGGCACCCCATTTAGAAGAGCCTTTTGTAGCTAGTACTGAAACCAGTCCAGCTCCAGTAATAAAAATAATGGCTCCAAAGATACCAACTAAGGTACGTAATACTATTAATAAAATTACATTAGTAGTATAAGCAGGTCCAAGGAGCAACAAGACAGTAATTGCGAAACTAACCATAAAAGCACGACGTGTGCCAAAACGATTTGCTATAGAAGCACTAAATATCGCCCCTATTAGATATCCAATAGCATTTGCAGTATTCATTGCTCCTGCTGTTGTAAATGACCAGTCTAGATTAGAGCGCATAGATGGCAACAGTAAAGCATAGGCAAAACGAGCCAAACCAAGCGCTACAGCAGGTCCCATTGCTAGGCCAGCAGTTATAGTTAGGTTAGAGGGAAAATTTTTATTTTTTACTAGAGTCAATTTTATCTAAAGTTTGTCATTGAACGAGCCATAGCTATACGATAACTTAGTTATTTCCTTAAATGGCAAAATTATTTTTATGGCAAAAAATTCTTACCCAGTTACTATATTTTTGTTTCCCCAAACTAATTGAGAAAAATAGGCTATGAAAGATATTAGAAAACCTGATGCCATTGTAAGTGAATAGCTATTTTGACTATTTCCTAAAAAAGCTAAACCTGCCCATCCAGAAACAATTACGCTTAAAAACCCTATGGCGGTAAATACAGTATCAACTCTATTTCTAGATATAAATGCCAATACTACCGAGACTAAACTAATACCTATTATTATAGGTCCCATCATCATATGGGTTATAAATACTGGATTTAAAGATCCCATAGGTCCCATCATCATGTTACCCATTCCTAAAAAAGATCCTGAATTAGAAAAATATTTTGGAATAGTTACATAGAGATTGGAATACATACCTAATAAAAACTCTGATGCCAAAAGTAATAATAACAAAACGCTAATCTTTTGGCTCAAGGAAAAAGAAGTAGTGCTTAGAGGAGCTTGACTAGCAGTTTTTTTATCCATCACAGTCCCTTTGTAATAACTTTTATGACTAATCTTAATAGGCAATAGTATTTTTACCAAATATAAATTAGGTAATTATCATTTATTGGATAACGGAGTTAAACAATCTTGTTTTATAGGTGCTTTTTCGATTAGATCAAATATTTTTTATTAGGTAGTACACGAAGAGATTTATTCCAGTGATCTGTCAAAAAACCAAGTATGAGAGATCTTTTTTGTTATGTCTACAATAGATGATTATGGATAATTATTAGCTAAAGCCATTGCTGCGGCTACATCTATTTTGATAGTGGCTGCATCTTCTATACATAGTGGTTTGGC
>JAJYPT010000055.1 GCA_021795135.1 Actinomycetes bacterium | reverse complement strand
TATGTGTAAAAAGAAGCTCGTGCGGTTGCTGTAACTCCTAGATTTCTCATAAGGGGTTTTGCGCAATGATGACCCGCTCTTACACATACTCCAGTTTGATCTAATATCTGGGAAATATCATGAGGATGAATTTTTTTAAGCTCAAATGAAAGTATTCCTCCACGATCTTGGATTTTTTTAGGTCCATGGATAACTAAGTCTTTTCCAAACTTTTTTTCTAATCTATCAAAAGCATATTCGAGCAGCTCTAATTCATGAAGTCGTATATTTTCCATACCTAAATTGTCAAGATAGTCTACTGCTGCTGCTAAGCCTATTGCTTCTGCTATAGGAGGAGTTCCCGCTTCAAATTTATAAGGAATTTCATTAGTGGTAAATCCATCTAGACGAACATCTGCAATCATATCTCCACCGCCCAAAAAGGCTGGCATTGTTTCTAAAAGACTAGACCTAGCCCATAAAACGCCAATACCTGTGGGACCAAGCATCTTATGTCCTGTAAACGCTAAAAAATCAATCCCTAGTTTGGCTACATCAATTTTATAATGAGGAACATATTGAGCTCCGTCAGCTACTACTAAAGCCCCCTCTTTGTGAGCTAGATCAGTCATATAAGCTATTTGGTGATTTATAGTTCCTAATACATTAGACATAAGAGTGATGCTAAGAATTTTTGCATCTTTTAATATTTCTTGTAGAGTATCAAGAACTAAGTATCCATTATCGTCAACCTTGATGTACCTTAGTTCGATACCTATTTGATCTTTTAACATAAGCCATGGAACCAGATTAGCGTGATGTTCCATTTCGCTAAGAACGACAACATCTCCAGCTTTTAAATATCCTCTAGATAAAGAATTAGTTATAAGGTTTATTGATTCAGTGGCATTTTTGGTAAATATAATTTCTCGTTCGGGTTCAGGGGCTCCAATAAATTTACCAATTTTTACTCTTGATTCTTCATAAAGAAAAGTAGCTTGTTCGGCAATGTGATATACACCTCTATGTACATTTGCATGCATAGTGGAATAATAAATATCCATAGCATCTAGTACACATTGGGGCTTTTGAGATGAGGCACCAGAGTCTAAAAAAATTAATGGTTGACCGTCTTGTCTAGTAAAGATGGGAAAATCTTTACGAATTAGAGAGACATCTATTTTTTTGGGAGTTGTTTCGGTATTAAAAGTTTTCATGGCTTTATTACTAATCTAGCTAATTTATTTAAAAATGGTATTAAATTCTACATAAAGTCTACATCTTGAAATAACTTGGTGATATTCTCATATTTTTTAAAATCCTAGTAACTGCAGTTTAGGGTAGAACCATCTTTAGTTTTTGAGTCAAATGTTATATTGAAGATTTTGTCGGGAAGGCGGGATTTGAACCCGCGACCTCAGCGTCCCGAACGCTGCGCGCTACCAAGCTGCGCTACTTCCCGAAGTTTTTATATGCTTAGGGATTTTGATGAGACGAAGGAGCTTTGACAACTACTTTAGCTATTCGTCTACGATCCATTTCTTCTACTCTAAATTGCCAACCTTGGAAAAAAGTACTTTCTCCTTCTTTAGGTATGTGTCCCAACAAGTTGAAAATAAATCCTCCTAAAGTGACATATTCCCCTTCTGGTAGTGCGACATTTAGCTCAGAGCGGATTTTATCCACAGAACAAGTTCCTTCGACTAACCATCTTGATTGATCGATCGATTCAATTTCATTTGATTCAACTTCATCAAACTCATCTGGCAGGTCTCCTACGAGGCGTTCTACTAGATCTTTCATAGTCAAGACACCCTCTACGCCTCCATATTCATCAACTACGACAGCAAAAGCCACTCTTTTTTGGCGCATCTCAGTTAATAGTTCAAGCACCTTACGAGACTCGGGTACTAAAAAGGGTTTTCGGAGACGCTTAGTTATCTCAACTGGCTTTAAGTTTGATTCAGAAGATTCTCCAGACCAACAACCCGATCTAAATAAATCTTTTACAAATAAAATTCCAATCAGATGATCTAGATCATTTTCAAACACTGGAAATCTACTATGACCAGAAGTTCTAACAGCTTTTGCTACTTCTTTAGCAGTAACTGGAACCTCAAGAGCAACAAGTTCTACTCTTGGGGTCATTACTTCTCTTACTGTTAGATCTCTAAGTTCTAATAATGCACTTTGAATTCTTTGTTCTTGTTCATTTAGGGCCTGTGGATTAGGGCTTTGCTTAGATGTAGTATGACGTCGACGAAAGACCAAGTTGATCTTATCCTTGTAGGGAATTTTTGGGAGGTAAAGTTATAGGTTCAAGATATGAATCATAATAAGAATCTCCTTTGAGGAGAGCTTGAACACCTTTTCTTATCTTGATTGGATTAAAAGGTTTTATAAACCAGCCCTCGACTTTAGCTCTTTTAGCTAAAAAAACATCCGCTCTTCTGTCTAGACATAGTGCTATAGGGATATGAGGAAGCCTTTGAGATTCAGCTTCTAGGTGTAGCTCTAGAGCTGTAGCTGGTCCACCCATATTGCCTATTTGAAAATCTAAAATAATTAAATTAGGGTTTTCCTGTTTGACAATGGGTAATACTTCTACACCATGATTAACTTCTATGATCTTTATTCCTAGGTCTTCGATTGCAGAAGATATTTCTTTTCGAACCCAAGGAGCGTCAGCCGCAATGATTACTTGTTGCACATTTCAAAGCCTATCGTCTCAAGAGAGCGACTACCATCGTATTGGTAGGGTTCGTTTGATATTTAATAACTATTTCTAAAATATTAGAGGGAAGGAGCAAATTTGTTAGATATAAAAGTCAAAGATGAAGACAATTACACGGTTTGCCAACCTATTGGAGAACTTGATGCTTTTAGCGTAAGTCAGTTTAGGAGAGTATTATCTGAGTTATCGAATAGTCCTAGGCTATTGATAGATATGTCAGAAGTTCCATTTATAGATTCAGCAGGATTAGGAGCTTTGATAGGTGGAATAAGAAATGCACGTGAAGTAGGAGGTGATGTAGCTATTAGCTGCAATAGACCCACTTTGGTTAGATTACTTAGAACTACAGGTTTTGACAGACTAGTAACTGTCTCAGAAACCGTTGACCAAGCAGCTGCAGCTTTATTGGAGCATAATCCTGAGGATTCTTCTCGCGAATAAAAATTATAATTATTTTTATTCTATTTCATAAAATATTCAGTCATACTTTGAGTAAAAAGTTTTGCAATGATTGAATTATTTTAATGTCGCTATTTGACTAAGTGCAAACGTATGCATTACCGCTTGTAATATTTTAAATACTAAAAGTATTTAAAATATTACTATTTGGTCAAATCTAGTAATGAGAATACTTTTTTATTGATCAATGAAATATAAATTTCTATATGAGTTCAATAAATATAGGCTTAATTGGCTTAGTCAAAGATAAATTTAGCTATAAATTCCAAGCCTTCTATATCATGAATATCTTGGCTTATAAGAGGTACTTGCACAGTTGGAGCAGGGGCAATTTTTTGCAGCAGAGGTTTGATAGCTTGCTGTTCTTTTTCGCTTACTTTTTCTAGTTGGGAAAGATTTTCTTTGAAGCCATCTAGTATTTTTTTAGCTTGGCTTGGTGTAATATTTTCAAATTTTTTCTGGTCTTTACCAACAGAACCCGATTTATTTTGAATGGGGAAAAAGTTAGAATGAAGCCTATTTATTATTAAAGCATCAGCATTTATTGAGATTTCAGATAATTTAGAAGTGAAAAAAAGAGCTTCATCTATGGAATCTGTTCGAGGAGAAGTTACTAGTATGAATGAAGTATGACTATCTGATAACAAAGAACTTACTTTTTCAGCTCGTTCTTTGAAACCTTTTTCCATGCCTTCAAAGGCTTGGAAAAAGGTAATGGCATCAGTTACAACTTCAGACCCTACCACTTTAGAAATAGATTTTAAAAAGGTTTGAGTAGCAGAGCTTATAAGTTTTAAATATGCTTTTGTAGGTAGCATGACTACTCTAAAAACTTTATTATCTAACAATCTAACAAGTTGACGTGGGGCATTTATGAAATCCAGAGCATTGCGGGTAGGAGGAGTATCTACAATTACAATATCGAATTTTCCATCTTCTTGAAGTTCGTATAATTTTTCTGCTGCCATATATTCTTGAGTTCCAGATAAGGCTTGAGACAAGTTTTTATAAAAACGATTATTGAAAATACTTTCACTTTGGTCAGAACTAGTTGAATATTTTTGTACAACAGAGTCAAAAGTTGTCTTGGTGTCTAGCATCAAAGCCCAAAGTTCCCCAGACCAATTTCCCATGATTTGTTTAGGCTCATTATCTAGGTTCTCAATGCCCAAAGCATTAGCAAGTCGTTTGGCAGGGTCAATAGTGACAACACAAGCTTTTTTATTAAGTTGAGCAGCTTTGAGCCCCATAGCTGCTGCTGTTGTTGTCTTTCCTACGCCTCCTGAACCTACGCAAATAATAGTTGAGGAATTTTCTAATAAAGAAACGAGGCTATCCATGAGATTATTTAGACTCCAAATTTAAAATAGCTTGAATGAAAGATTCGGATAATATATCTAATTCTTTTAACCCAATTTGAGGTGTAAATAAAAAGGGCAACTTGATAAGATCTAGATTTATTTTTTCAGTTATTCTATCAACTTGTTCTTTTTGGAGAAGTTGACGTTGGAATCTAAACTGAGCCGCAGAAGCTAGTTTTTCAGCTTCATAAGAAGATAGTTCTATGTTTGCCTTTTTTGCCAAAGCTAGAGGATCTTGATCCAAATAATCAATTGAGTTATATATACCATTGACTATTATAGGTCCTAAACTCATACCTATTTCTTGCTCCATCTTTATAGAAGTTTCAATAGTTTCACTAACAGGGGTTTCTTCTGGCAAAGTTACTAGAATTATTTGTGATCGAGTTGGATCTTTTAGTAACTCTGCAACATCAGAAGCTTGTACTTTGATTGGACCTACTTGTATTGCATCTAAAAATCCTGAAGCACTAGTCAAAAAAGTTAGGGCGTGACCAGCAGCTGGAGCATCGACTATGATTAAATCATAGTCATTACTGCGTTCTAGCTGTTTTATTTTTCCTAAAATGAGTATATCTTTTATACCAGGAGCAGCTGTTGCTATAACTTCCATGGCTCCTGAAGAAGCAAAACGTTTTGAAAGAGACCCAAAACCATGAGATTTTAAATATTCCATCATTGCTTCGTCAGGGGTGAGAGTACGTCCAAGTACTTCTCCAGTATTTTTTGAACCTAAAGAATGCTCTAATTGTTGATCTTTGTAAGAAAGTTCTATATCTTTTTCAAAGAAAGTAGGAAGAGTTGTTTTTCCTTCAATTTCAATTATTAAAGATTTAAGGTTCAACTTAGCTGCCATGTGAGATATAGCTGCAGTTATGGTGGTTTTTCCTACGCCACCTTTTCCGGCTATTATAAGTACACGGGATTTGGTTAGAAAGTTAATTGGTTCCATGAGTTCCAAAATTTTTATACATTATAACTATCTTCCCATTTACCAAAAGCTTTAGTAGTCGAGTTTATTCTTGAGTTGAAGTTTTTAACGAGATATGGTGATTAAAGAGGGAGGCGAAATGTCATTACAAGTTAGCTTAGAGTCTTGGCAAGACAAGGCTTCTTGCCGAGGTCCCCAGGCTTCTGTTTTCTTTCCTCCATTAACTTTTGAGCCCAAGGCACAAAGACGTAGACGAGAGGCAAGAGCCAAAGCTATTTGTGGTTCTTGCTTGGTGAGAGAACAATGTTTGAATCTGTCTTTACGGACAGGTGAAGTCCACGGAATATGGGGAGGATTGAACGAATCGGAGCGCAAGGCTTTGCTAGAAGAGCGTAAAGCTTTATTAGAAGATTGTCGCTAGGAGGATCCAAAGAAGCTGATAAAATTAATCAGCTTCATTGGCGCCGAATTGTCGTACAGGGTAAAGGAGCTTATTATGGATCAGCTGGAAAAGGCAGAGCGGTTGTCTTACTCCATGGATGGGCTTTAGGAGGTCGTTCCTATAAAGGTATTTTGAGACGTCTTGTAGCCCAAAACTGGCGCGTCTATGCTCCTGGGTTTCCCGGCTTTGGCGGTACTTCTAGCTTAGACTCTTCTGCTGTTTCTTTATCTGGATATGCCAATTGGCTGGCAGATTTTTTGGATGTAGTTCATCCAAATGAACCAGTTGCAGTAGTAGGACATTCTTTTGGTGGAGGGGTGGGCATACAGTTTGCTCATGATTTTCCTGAAAAAGTTCGTTCTTTAGTTTTAGTAAATTCAGTAGGAACACCAGCTAAAGATTTTAAGGGAAAATCTTTAGCTGAGAAATCTTTTTTAGAACTAGCTTTTCGTTTTCCTATAGACTCTTTGCCTGGAATCAGCCACATCATACCAACGGTTGTAACAGATGCTCTTCCTAATTTTTTGTTTAATCCAAAAGCGCTTTGGAAGGTAGCAACCATGGCCCATAAGGTAGAGCTATACAAAGAATTAGATGAGTTGAAACGTCGTAGGTTGCCTGTAGTGGTTCTATGGGGAGATAAGGATAAGATTATACCGCAGGTAGATTCGCAGGCTCTATGCAAAGCATTAGGGGCTACTGGGGAAGTTCTACCAGGAGGACACTCCTGGTTATTCACTGAACCAGAAGCATTTACTGAAATTTTAACTAACGTATTAGAAGTAGCAGAGAAAAATAATATTGATCCTGATATAAACCCTAATTAGATCAGGATCAATATTTGATTTTTTAATTTATTTTCAAACGTGGTCCTGCTATTCTCAGGTCTTGTCTTCTTTTGGTAAACCCATTGGAATCTAGATAGATCAGTAATGGAAATAAAAATTTCCGAGAAGTTCCAAGTTTTTGTCTTATTTGAGACACAGTAACGCCTAAAGGATTTTCTTTTAATAGCTCAATTATATTTTGGCAAGCTTGTTCAACAGCTATTGGAGAAAAATATAGACCATCTTGTTCTATTACAAGTCCTAGTTTGACCATTTGTCTAAGTTCAGCTCTATCTACTGACAATTGTTGAGGAGATGGAGGCATGAAAAGGGATTTTTCTAATTCTTTGATAAAGACATGATGAGAAAGTTTTTCGGTAATAGAAACTGATTTTTTTTCTATTACGCGTCCATTTTCTACAATAAGATCTTCCATAAGCTCTAAAACAGCTTTTTCTTGTGGGTTTAGTAAAGCAATGTCTAAACCCAAAGAATCACTGTTTTTTACTTTTTCATTTATAGATTGCATGGTTGAATTCAAAGCATCTTGACTAACCAACCATGTTCCTCCAATTTGGGGTAAACGCTTGATTCCACTAAGCTTTTCTAAATGAGGGGCTGTAATCCATCCTCTTTCTTTAATTATGCGCTCGGGATCTTTATCTGGCTGAGCCTTATTTAAGCTCAATATAGGGCTTATATCTAATATCTCTCCTCCGCCTATGGTTTCCCCTCTTCCTGACTCTCTAAGTACATAACGGTCCCCAGGTAACAAAGGTAAACAAGTGGAGAGATAAAGTCTGATCAATCCATTTTGGCCAGGTTCTAAGTATTTTGAACCAATAACTTTTAGCTTAGTACTATGTTCTCCTGATCCAATATAGACAGAATAAGCCCCTTTTTCATTGACCTTATGATTAATAGATTTCAAAACCTTCAAAGAACAGTCAAAAGTCGAATTTAATTCCCATTGTTCTGGCTTTATTAGGGCATCTCCTCGAGATATATTTTCATGGGAAATACCGCTTAGATTTACAGCTGCTCTTTTAGCGGGTTCAATTTCAAAAGATCTTTGATTGTGATTTTGTAATCCTCTTATTTTTGTCTTGATTGTATTTGGCTTATTTTTACTACCTTTAGCACTTGAGACAACTAAAACTTCATCATCTTGGGCTAATTTACCCCCAATTAGGGTTCCAGTTACAATAGTTCCTGCACCTTTGGAAATAAAACAACGATCGATCCAAAGCCTTGGTCTAGCTTGGTTTGGTCTTGGTTGAATTGAAGATAACATTGAGTCTAAAGATTTGCGTAGTTGGTCGATTCCATATCCAGATAAAGCATCTACTTCTACTAGCTCACTATGTTCTAAAAAGCTACCTTGGAGATGGTCTTCTAATTCAACTTTTGCTATTTCTAACAATTCTGGATCTGCTAGACCAATTTTAGTTAGTGCAACTACTCCTTTGGTTATACCAAGTATTTCTAAAATACGTAAGTGTTCTTCACTTTGAGGCTTCCATCCTTCATTGGCAGCCACTACAAAAAGGCAAGCATCCACAGCGCCTACCCCAGCTAACATATTTTTAATGAATTTTATATGTCCAGGTACATCTACTAAAGACAGACTAGATCCAGAAGGTAAAGTTGTAGAGGCAAAACCTATATCTATGGTTAGACCTCGTGCTTTTTCTTCTGCAAAGCGATCAGGATCGATACCTGTTAAAGCTCGAACTAAAGTAGATTTGCCATGGTCTACATGACCAGCGGTCGCTACTACCGCCATTTTTTAAATCCTTCCCCTAACAATTTTTTAATGCATTTTCTAAGATAAGATCATCTTGTGGGTCTACTGTTCTTAGATCTGCTACTGTCCAGCCGTCTTTTACCCTTGCAATTATAGGAGGTTGGCATTGGCGCAGTTTTGATAGGTGGTTTCCTTCTATAGCAATCCCTATGGAAGGTATCTCCATCCCTGGTCCAGAACCTCCTCCAGGAGTAGAAGAACATTCTAGTATTTTACCTATGCCTATATTTTTAGCTCTTTGTTCTAACTCATCTATTTCTAAAGTAGACATTTGCCAAAAAGGAATCAAATTTGCTTGTTTGTTTAGGTATAGTAGGGCAATTTCTTGTAAAGCACTAAGTATTAAACTGCCTGGCCGTACTGCTCGGGCAAGAGGATGAGTGGCACAAGCCTCTACGAGGTCTTTATTGCCAGCGATAACTCCTCCTTGTGGTCCACCTAAAAGCTTATCGGTGGAAAAAGTAACCAAAGAAGCCCCATCTTCTAGACTTTGACGTACTCCTGGTTCTCCTTTGAGCCATTTAGGAGGTCCATTTTTCAGCCAAGGAGTATTTACATCTAATAAACCTGACCCTAGATCTGCCAATATTGGAATATTTAAACTAGATAGTTCTTTAATTCCTACTTCTTGGGTGAACCCAATGATTTTATAATTAGATTTATGAACCTTTAATAAAAGAGCTGTATCGTTGTCAATAGCTTTTTTATAGTCAACCAAACGAGTCTTATTTGTAGTGCCTACTTCTTTGAGATAGGCAGAAGAAGTTTCTAATACCTCTGGAATACGAAATCCACCACCAATTTCTACTAGCTCTCCTCTGCTTATAATGACTTGTTTTTTAGAAGCTAAAGTCATCAATGCTAACAAGACAGCCGAAGCTCCATTATTGACAACAAGAGCAGACTCTGCTCCACATAATTTAGCCAATAAAGAAGCAGCATGAATTCTTCTAGAACCGCGCTTTCCCTCAATTAGGTCATACTCAACATTTGTTGCCCTAATTGGACCATTGGCATTGTATTTGAAAGATAATGGCGCTCGACCTAAATTGGTATGAAGGAGAACTCCAGTTGCATTTATTACAGGTTGTAAGAGCGCTTTAGCCATATTCTGAGCTATTTCTAAAGATGAATTTACATCTTCATTAGAAATAGCTTGTCTAACTGCATCTGCCAACATTGGGTGGGGTAAACCTACATGTGAAATTTCTTTAATTAGAGAATCTACAGAGGGAGGGTGTGCCATTGCAACATTATATATTCACACCCATCTATAATTGGATTTTGTTTTCAATCATCCCATAGATCCATAATTGTAAGCATTACCAAAACTAAATATAGGTCCCCCAGACGAAGATATCCAATAACCATCTTTATTTGAGGTAGAAGATATACTTACTACTGATCCATAAGTATATTGGCCTCCCATAGATCCATAAAACTTTGCGTCCCCAAAGCTAAAGATTCCACCATCTGAAGCAACTAGCCAATAACCCCCGCCATTTGGAGCTGTTGTCATTCCAACAATTGGC